>NZ_VWWG01000017.1:0-68699 GCF_011753085.1 Burkholderia sp. Tr-862 | reverse complement strand
ACCGGCACGGTGGTGGATGCCGGCGTGGCCGGCCTGGCGGCCGCGGGTTGCGCGGGCGGTATCGGTGTCGGTGTCAGTGCCGGTGGCGTTGCCGAGGCCGCAGGCAGCGGTGCGGCACTGGCCGCGCTGGACGAAGGCGTTTGCGTCGCGCTACCGGCCGAGCCCGCACCGGCTTTCGCGCCGGCCAGTTGGCCCCGTAGCGACGCGACTTCGCGCGTCAGCGTCTCGACGGTCGCTTCGAGGCGCGCGACGCGATCGGCGAGCAAGGGCGTGGGGGGCGGCGTCGCGGGCATCGCGAACGCGTCGGGCTTGTTCCCGGGCTTCTGTTGCCGCAGCGCGTGCCCGATGCAGAACCCGACGGCGGCCCCGAGCAGCGCGCCGTTCGCGGCTGAGAAATCCCCGATCAAGGCGGCGATGCCGCCCACGACGAAACCGATTACGGCGAATGCCCAGTTCAACGCCTTGCTCCCTCTCTCTATCGTTATCGTCCTTCGATCCGGAATGCACCGGATCGAGGCGGTTTCAGCACGCCCGGCAGGCGAACCGGCATGCGCGCGCCATCGGCGTACCATCGAGTGAAAGGCCCGCGGCAACGTCGCGATCAGCGTGTTTGCGGGCAATGTATCACAGCGGTCGTCGCGGATTTTGGGGGTTGGCGCGGTATCGCGGCGTGCGCCGTTCGGTGTCGCCGCGCGGCCTTTTGCACGGTCATGCTTTTTACGGGTGAATGCGGTGTTTTCTTTCGTCTGAGCAGAGCGGCGCCCGATCGGACGTGAAATTGTCGTAAAGCGACGCGCGCCTGAGGCGAATTGGCGCAAAAAGCCATGCGATGCGCGCCGCGCTGCTTCGCACAAGTCCGGCGTGCGATGCCCGCCGTTGCTGGCTGTGCGCGTATTGCATTGCCGCAAACGGGTGCCGCTGCCCGCCGCGGCCCGCCAGGCGGGGCGGGAGGCCGTGTCGTATTTGCGCAAGCGTTTGTCGTAATTCGTCGGCAGGTCGGGGTTTTTTCTGGCAACTATGTAGGCACGCTATGCGACGCGTGAGTCCCCGCTACACGAGGAGAAGGTTTCAATGGATGCCCCCAAGGTCGTGGTCGAAGGTCTGTGCAAGGTATTTGGAAGTAACCCGCAGCAGGCGCTCGACATGCTCGCCGCCGGTGCGACGAAAGACGATGTGCTCAAGCGTACCGGTCAGGTCGTCGGCGTGCACAACGTATCGTTCGACGTGCAGGAAGGCGAAATATTCGTGCTGATGGGCCTGTCCGGCTCCGGCAAATCCACCCTGATCCGCCTCGTGAACCGGCTGGTCGATCCAAGCGCCGGCAAGGTGTTGATCGACGGGCTCGACGTTGCGTCGGCACGCCGCTCGGAGCTGACCGCGCTGCGCCGCAAGGACATGAGCATGGTGTTCCAGTCGTTCGCGCTGATGCCGCATCGCACCGTGGTGTCGAATGCCGCGTTCGGCCTCGAGGTCGGGGGCGTCGGCAAGAAGGAGCGCGAACGCCGGGCAATGGAAGTGCTCGAGCAGGTCGGTCTCGCACCGTTCGCGCACAAGCTGCCGTCCGAGCTGTCGGGCGGCATGCAGCAGCGCGTCGGCCTGGCCCGCGCGCTCGCCGTGAACCCGTCGCTGATGATCATGGACGAGGCGTTCTCCGCGCTCGATCCGCTCAAGCGCCGCGAAATGCAGGACGTGCTGCTGCAACTGCAGAAGGAGCAGCGCCGCACGATCATGTTCGTGTCGCACGATCTGGAAGAGGCGCTGCGCATCGGCAACCGCATCGCGATCATGGAAGGCGGCCGGCTCGTGCAGGTCGGCACGCCGCAGGACATCATCGCGAACCCGGCCGACGACTACGTGCGCGCATTCTTCGACGGCATCGACACCAGCCGCTATCTCACTGCCGGCGACCTGATGCAGACGGGCGCGGTGCCGACCATGTCGAAGTTCGATGCCGCGAACGTCGCGGCGACGCTGAACGGCAGTGCCGAATACGCGTTCGTGCTGGACGCCGCACGCAAGATTCGCGGCTTCGTCACGCGCGATGCGCTGGGTCAGGCCGCGCCGTCCGTGCGGCCGATCGAAAGCATCCGGCGCGACGCGACGCTCGATCATGTCGTCGCGCGCGTGGTCGCCAGCCCGAATGCACTGCCCGTCGTCGACGACGACGGCTGCTACTGCGGTTCGGTCGACCGCGCACTCATCCTGAAAGCCATCACGCGTTCGCGAGGTTCCCATGTCTGAAATGATTCCGCTCGGTACCTGGGTCGACCGGTCCGTTCACTACCTGCTCGACCATGACGCGGCAACGTTCGATGCGATCGGCCGCGCGATCGAGGGCCTCGCTGCGTTCGTCGAGCACGGACTTCAGGCGATCCCGATGTGGCTGATGATGGCGATCTTCATCGGCGTCGGACTGTGGCGCGTGGGCTGGCGCTTCGCGCTGTTCACCACCTTGTCGCTGCTGCTCATCTTCGCGACGGGCTTCTGGGACCAGACGGTCATCACGCTCGGTCTCACGCTGTCGTCGACGATCATCAGTCTCGTGCTCGGCATTCCGCTCGGCATCTGGGCCGCGAAGAGCAAGCTGGTCGCCGCGATCGTGCGTCCGATCCTCGACCTGATGCAGACGATGCCCGCATTCGTCTACCTGATTCCGGCCGCAATGCTGTTCGGTCTGGGCCGCGTGCCGGGGATCCTGTCGACGGTGATCTTCGCGATGCCGCCGGCCGTGCGCCTGACGAGCCTCGGCATCCGTCACGTGAACCGCGAGATCGTCGAAGCCGGCCAGGCATTCGGCTGCACGCCGTGGCAGCTGCTGTACAAGGTGCAGTTCCCGAATGCGCTGCCGTCGATCATGCAGGGCGTGAACCAGACGATCATGATGGCGCTGTCGATGGTGATCATCGCATCGATGGTCGGCGCGGGCGGCCTCGGCAACGACGTGCTCGCGAGTATCCAGCGCCTCGACATCGGCCTCGGTTTCGAAAGCGGTCTGTCGGTCGTGCTGCTCGCGATCATTCTCGACCGCATCACCGAAAGCTTCGGCCGCGCGCCGGGCACCGTGAAAGCACCGCTGTTCTCGGGCCTGAAGCAGGTGTTCCGCGCGAAGGGCGCGCCCGCTCAAGCCTGAGCCACCGGCGGCCGGTTCGTCTTCCGGCCGCCTTCTCCGATCCGATACCGGTTTCCGCGGCGTGCGCCGCGGGACTGGCGTCCTGCAACCTGCTCAACCGTTCGCCAGGAGCCCGATGTGACGTCCGCCGCTGCCGCCGTGCCCGCCGCTCGCGTTTCACCGGTTTCGTCCCTCGCCCATTTCGGCTTCCTTACGCTGCCGAATTTTTCGATGATCGCGTTCTCGAGCGCGGTTGAAGTGCTTCGGATGGCGAACTACGTCGGGCGCGCCGACCATTACCAGTGGTCGATCTATTCGCTCGACGGCGCCCCCGTGCATGCCAGCAACGGCATCGCGGTGCGGCCGACCCAGGCGCTCGACTATACGAACCTGCCCGACGTGATGATCGTGTGCGGCGGGATTCGCATCCGCGATGTGGTCGATGACGGCGCGCGCGACACGCTCACGGCGCTCGCCGAACGCGGGCTGCCGCTGGGCGGCATCTGCACCGGCGCGTATGCATTGATGGCCGGCGGCCTGCTCGACGGCTATCGCTGCACCGTGCACTGGGAGAACCTGTCCGCGCTGCATGCGGAGTTTCCGCGGGTGGGGTTCGCCGACGAACTGTTCGTCGTCGATCGCGACCGGCTCACCTGCACCGGCGGCACCGCGCCGCTCGACCTGATGCTGAACCTCGTCGGGATGCGCTTCGGCCAGCAACTCGCCGCGCAGGTGTCCGAGCAGTTCATCCTCGAGCGCATCCGCAGCTCGACCGACACGCAGCCGATTCCGGTCGATGCGCGCGTCGGCTTCTCGCGCGCGGAGCTGATCGAGGTCGTGCGCCTGATGGAGGCGAACATCGAGGAGCCGCTGTCGCTCGAGGAACTCGCACGGCTCGTGCGGCTGTCGCAGCGGCACCTGCAGCGGATGTTCAAGGTGTACCTGAATGTATCGCCGACCCACTATTACCTGACGCTGCGGCTCAAACGTGCGCGCGACCTGCTGCGCACGACCGACGCGTCGA
This sequence comes from Burkholderia sp. Tr-862, assembly GCF_011753085.1. Taxonomy (NCBI): domain Bacteria; kingdom Pseudomonadati; phylum Pseudomonadota; class Betaproteobacteria; order Burkholderiales; family Burkholderiaceae; genus Burkholderia; species Burkholderia sp. Tr-862. Next base: position 64,566 of record NZ_VWWG01000017.1, on the reverse strand, counting down.
TCGCGCGCGTGACGACGACGTGCGGATTCCATTCGCCGTGTCACTTCAGCAAGGCGTATCGCGCGCAGTTCGGTCACGCACCGAGCTACGAGCGGCGGTTGCCGGGGCGCTGACACGGCCCGCGCGAACCGTTCGGTCCGCGACGCCGCCGGGATCGCGGCGCGCGGCTTCAACCATCGATCCCGCAACCATGAAAAACGACGTCACCTTGAGGAGAAGACAGATGAAGCGCCTATTGATCGCAACGGTATGCGGGATCGGGATCGCCGCGCCGATGTCGGCCGTTTATGCGGCTGACCCGCCCGTGTGCAAGAACGTGCGCTTCGCGGACGTCGGCTGGTCCGACATCGCGGCCACCACCGGCCTCGCGTCGACGATGCTGCAGGGGCTCGGCTACGCGCCGACCAAGACGATCGCGTCGGTGCCGATCACGTTCGCCGGCATCAAGAGCAAGCAGATCGACGTGTTCCTCGGCTACTGGTCGCCGACGATGGACCCGATCATCCAGCCGTTCACGAAGGCCGGCACGATCAAGGTGCTCTCCACGCCCAACCTGACCGGTGCGAAATACACGCTCGCGGTGCCCGACTATGTGTACCAGGGCGGCCTGAAGTCGTTCGCCGACATCCAGAAGTACGCGGACAAGCTCAATGGCAAGATCTACGGGATCGAGCCGGGCAACGACGGCAATGCGCTCATCAAGAAGATGATCGACACCAATCAGTTCGGCCTCGGCAAGTTCAAGCTGGTCGAGTCGAGCGAGGCCGGGATGCTGATCGAGGTGAACCGCGCGGCTCGCGACAAACAGTGGATCGTGTTTCTCGGCTGGGAACCGCATCCGATGAACGTGCAGATGAAGATCGATTACCTGACCGGCGGCGACGACGTGTTCGGCCCGAACTACGGCGAAGCGAAGGTGCTGACGGCCACGCCGCCCGACTACGCGCAGCGCTGCCCGAACGTCGCGAAGTTCGTGTCGAACCTGCAGTTCACGACGGCGATCGAGAACCACGTGATGGTGCCGATCATGAACAAGGAAGACCCGAACAAGGCCGCCGCCGCGTGGCTGAAGGCGAACCCGCAATCGCTCGAGAAGTGGCTGGCCGGCGTGACGACGCTCGACGGCAAGCCGGGCCTGCCGGCAGTCAAGGCTTATCTCGGCGTGCATTGAGCGACGCCCCTGTTCTTTTTTGGGTTTCCGCGTAAGGCTTGACGATAGCCATATGCCCCTGAACGACAGATTTGTTATCTGGCTTCAGGGGCTTTTTGTATGATTGTCAGGCGTAGTGATCGACCGATTCAGCAGTTCGATAATAGAAATATAAGAAAAATTAGGTCTGCGAATTTCGAACTCGTATGATTGAAAACCTCTTCGCAATCGCGCATCTTCGTGTTGGTCAACCACACCAATATTGCGAAGGAGAGTCAGGATGTCGCTCAAGAAGAAGGTGCCGACGCATTTGCGTTCCGTTGTCAGCTCGCATGCCGAGCGCGGCAGACACGGGGACACTGCCAATAAAGAGCGGATTGCGGTGGGGCTTGGCGTCGCACGCGGCGAGTCGGGTGATTGCGCATGATCCGCTATTTCCTTGCACAAGGTGATCGAGGCGGCAGCGCGACGATTATGGAAGGGCTGCCGACCGTTACCTGTTCCAATCCGCTGCCGCTCGCGCATATCGCGACGCTCGATATGAAAACTTACTGCACCGCTTGCGGGCAGAAGGGTTTTATTGCCCCGAAAGGGCCGCGGTGGCCGGGAACCGGACCAAACGGCAAACCTTGGGCGTTGAGCGGTGACATCAATGTCTGTGGTTGCAATCCGCCGCCGGTGTTCTTTGCCGAGCGCGGCATGAGGATGTTGTTTACGGCCGAGGAAGCAGCGGCGTTGACTGGGCAGGTCCGCAATCAGACCGAGTCTGCATCCACGGCCAGCGATGAGCATGACGAGCAGTATGTCTTGTGCGATGAGCGGAGCGGGCGCCCGCTTGCACACGTTCGGTACCGCATATGCACAATGTCAGGTCAGGTTTTCAGTGGCGTCACTGATTTCGACGGAAACACTCGGCGAATAACGACGCGTGGGGCCGAGAAACTCAGGCTCGAGGTCGTGGAGGACAGTAGCGATGCCCTGTGACGAATACGTATGCGTCCACGATTCAGCCGTGACGAATACCGTGCGCAACTCCAAGCTCAAAGTTTTCCTTACGCTCAACGGGCCGCCAATCTGTCCGGGCATGACCGACGCGGAGTTCAGAATACTGATGATGCAGCTTCGCGACGAAGGGGGCGATCTGATAAAGGAGCGGCTCAAACGACTGGCCGAGTGGGCGCCTGAGGAACGTAGACGTGTCTGGACGTGGTTTGGCGCCAATGACCATGAGGTCCGTCATCGCCTCGTCACTGGACTGACGTCGACCCTTGCTGTCATGCGGGCGCTCGGTCCCGCGAATTTCCTGAGGGCTCGTCCCGATCTGGACAGATCACTTGGATGCTTGCCTACCAACAAGCATGTCGGCACTGTTGCGCACGTATGCGGCCCCGACACTGAAACGCATACAATAAGCATTCACGAGGAATTTTGTACGATCCGCGATCGAAGTCGGGCGGCTACCTCGAAGTTGTCAACCATTATCCACGAATGCACTCATTTCAAGGATACGTTCGGGGCGGGCGATCCAAAGTATGGAATCACGCGATTTCTTCCCGAGTGGGGGCAAAATAACCCTGAGATGGCAATTAAAAATGCGGACAGTATTTCGGCATACGTTATCTGGCTTGATTAGTGGTGTGATCTTGTTGTGTGTGGCTGAAAATTCGCATGCTTGCGATGGATCGGACAATTTGCCAGGGCAAAATTTTGATCTGATGTTTGACCGAGATTCTGCAACGGTGAGCGAAGAACAAGCGAGGAAGCTAAGAGGTTGGGTATCGAAAATGCTGTCGCAGTTTCCGGTTCGCGAAGGTGTGGCCGTGAGCGGGGTAGCCGAGCCTGTCGAAATCGATCCGGAAGAGCTGTCCGCGAGACGTGCCGAGTCCGCCCGCCGATTGTTGGTGCATTTCGGGATGAAACAGGAGCGCTACGCTGTTCATGCTTATGTTTATAAACGCTTGAGTATTCATGACCATGAAAATGCCAAACGCGCTGAAATAACATTGCTGCCTGGCTGTCCCGACAATTGTTGCACGAACAAATGATGCGAATCGCGGCGCAGGGGCGTGGTGTGTCCCGGCCGCGAAGCGTGGCTCGAGCGCGCGTCGTTCTCCGTTCGTTACCCGAAGCGCACGCAATACACCGGCGGCAAATGCGCGGATATCTGTCGCCAGTTCTCGCCGCCGTCACCGGACGTCCATAACCCGCCCGTCGTCGACGCCATCGCGAGGCGCGTGCCGGAATCGTCCACCGCGAGCCCGTGCCGATACACGAGGTCGTAGGCCGGAGCAGGCGGCAACCCGTTCGACAGGCTTTCGAAACTGCGGCCGCCGTCGCGCGTGCGCGTGACGACGAACCGGCCGTTCACCGGAATCCGGCACGCATCCTTCACAGCCGGGACGAACCACGCGGTGTCGGGATCCGCCGGATGCACGGCGACCGCGAAGCCGAAGCTCGACGGCTGCGCTTCGATGCGCTGCCAGTGCGCGGCGCCGTCGGTCGAGCGGAAGATCGCGCAATGATGCTGGGTCCACAGCACATCGGGATTGGCTGCGCACTGCACGACGCGATGCGGGTCCTGCACGTTGGGCTCGCCGCGCCGCTCGGGCGGCATGTAATCGGCTTCCATGCCGTCGGCGCTCACGCGCCAGGTCGCGCCGCCGTCGAAGGTCTGCCACACGCCGCCGCACGAGATGCCGATTGTCACGTGCCGGCTGTCGCGCGGATCGACCATCACCGAATGGATGCCCGGCGCGTCATAGCCGCCGCCGAACCATTCGGGGCGCTCCGGGCGGTCCCACAATGCGCGGTTGAGCTCCCACGAATCGCCGCCGTCGCCGGAGCGGAACAGCCCGCCCGGTATCGTGCCGGCCCACAGTACGCCCGGCTCGTCGGCGCCGCCGGCTTCGAGCGACCAGATCTGCTGAAGCGTCCACGGCGGTCGGGGCGGGGCGGGCGCTTCGTCGCCCGCGTCGGCGTCGCCGGCATGTGCGCCGACGTTGGCGCGCAGCGCGTCGGCGGGCTGCGGCGGATATACCGGAACCGCGCATTCCTCCCATTCGGCCGCGCCGGCGCGGCGGCGATGCAGCTTGACGCCGAAATGGCCGAGGTTGAGCGCCGCATACAGCGTGCCGTCGCGCGGATCGGCCAGCGCCATGCTGACCGGTTCGCCGATGAAGTGCGGCTCACCGAGCGACCAGCCGCCGTTGCCGTCGGCGTGCAGCACGAACAGGCCCTTGCGGGTCGCGACGAGCAGTCGATCGTTCATGTCGGATGTCTCCTGTGGGCGCGATCGGGCGCTTGCTTCGATGACGATGCGTCCCTTTACCCGCCGGACAACGCCTGCACGACATAGACGCGGCTCGCGTCGCCGAGCGCGTCGGACAGGTGTTGCCGGTCGCGCACCGGCTGGCCGTCGATGAACACCGACAGATGCTTTCTCAGCGCACCCTGGTCGTCGACGATGTAGCCGCGCAGCCGCGGCTGTTCGCCAAAGACGGTTTCAAGCGCCTCGCCGAGCGTCCGTGCGTCGATGTCGCGCTCGGGCGTGTCGATATGCCGCTGGATCGACGCCGCGAAGAATAGGTGGGCCATGGCAGGGGTTGGCAGGAGCCGCGCAGGGGGGACGGTCTGTAGTTTAGGCGATCGATCGGGCCGGCAGCGACATCGCCGTGCGGCCGGCGGCAATGTCGCCGTTGCTGCGCCGCGCAATGGCCGCTGCGCGCGCTTGCCCTGTTACGCGTACTTGTCGCCGACCGTGCTTCGGATCGGATGCGTGTCGTAGACGATGATCATGCGCTCGATGCGCGCGTCGTCGTCGAATTCGAATACGTCGACGCACTCGAACTGCACCGCGGAGCCGTCTTTCAGTCCCCAGTCGTAGGTGAAATAGCCGGTGGCCCGGCGTGCGCCCGTCGCGCTGACGCAGATGTCGATCGGCGTGATCCGGCTTTGTCCGGAGGCCGCCGCGACTTTTTCGAAGAAGGGTTGCGGCGCCATCCAGCCGAGAAACGGCGAGAATATCCGCGCGTCCGGCGTGAACAATGCACAGATCGCGGCGACGTCGCCGCGCTCGAGTGTCTTCAGGTAGGTATCGACCTGTCGCGTGTAAAGTGCGTCGGACGACGAAACCATGATATTTCTCCGCTGATAGTTGACGAGCTTTCCGCGACAGCCGTCGCGATCCGGTGCAACCACGATAGCGATGCCGCGATGACAGAACAAACGAAAAATCCGCAACCCGGGCATGCCGCCCGCGCATACCCGCTGGCGGATCTGACGCGCGCGCTGCCGCCGCTGACGGCGTTCCAGGCGTTTGTCGCCGCCGCCGAACTGGGCAGCTTCAACCGGGCCGCCGAGCATCTGTGCCGGACCCAGGGCGCGGTGAGCCGTCAGGTGCAGCAACTGGAAGCGCACTACCGATGTGCGTTGTTCGTCCGTCATCCGTCGGGATTGACGTTGACCACGGAAGGCGGCGCGTTGTTGGCGGTGGCCGTCGACGTCCTCGCGCAACTGGCGCGACACGCTCACGCCCATGCGCATGCCGCGTCGACCCTGACGTTGCGGCTGCCTTCCACGTTCGCGATTCGCTGGCTGCTGCCTCGGCTGTCGGCGCTCAATCACGCGTTGCCGCGGACCGAATTGCGCATTCACACGTCGGCGGACGACACACCGGATTTCACCGACGCGGATTTCGATGCCATCGTCGTGCGCGGCACCGGCGACTGGGCGGGCATGGTGGCGGTCCCGCTATTCGACGAATACCTGACGCCGATGTGTACGCGCGATGTCGGCGCGTCGTTGCAGTCGGTCGCCGATCTCGCGCATGTGACGCTGCTGCATCCCGCGCGCAATCGCGACGAATGGCGATGCTGGCTCGATGCCGTGGGCGCCACGCAGATCGACCCGCGCAGCGGGCTCGTATTCGATACGCTCGAACTGACACTGACGGCCGCGGCCCAGGCGCACGGCGTCGCGATCGGCGATCCGCGCATGGCGGCGGATCGGCTGGCGGCCGGAACGCTGGTCGCACCGTTTTCGGAGGTGGTGCGCAACGGTCTGGGCTACTACCTTGTCTACCCGGTGCAACGCGCCGAGCAACCCGCGATTCAGGCGCTCACGGAGGTTCTGACGCGTCTTGCGCGCGAGGATTGATCGTAATGGGCGTGCGCCGGGTGTCTTGCTAAACCGGAATCGACTGCCCGCGTATCCGGATCCCGAGCCGCACGATGCCGATTACCGCATTCGACAGCCACGTCAGCAAGCGCGGCATGCCGCGCCGGCGGATATCGAGCAGCAGCACGATCCGGACTTCGTCGCTGTCGTTCCACACTTCATGCACGAACGTGTCGTCCCACAGCAGGAAGCGGCCTTCGTCGAGCCGGTATTCGTGGCCGTCGACCTTCAGCACGGCGGCCGGCGTGTCGTCCGCGCGCTTCGGCATCGACAGCACCAGATAGCCGCGCAGGATGCCGCGGAATGGCCCGCGGTGCGGCGGGATGTGCTTGGCCGGCGCGAGGAACGACAGCGACGCGGACAGTACGTCCGGCGACGCCGCGAGGATCGATTCGACGGTCGGGCAGCGCGACAGGTTGCGCGGGAACGGCTGGCCGTAAGCCTGCATGATGAACATTCGCCAGTCGCGCGCATCGTTGGCCGAGATGTCGTGCTGCTCGCGCATGATCTCGTGAAAGCGCGGGATGCGCGGCAGGTCGCGCGCGACGTCGAGCGCTTCCGCGCGGATGGCCGGCCACGCACGGATGAAGCGCTCGGCATCGGGGAACGCGGCCGTGTCGAGCACCGCGCCACTATCGATATGGCGGTCGTACAGCGTGCGAAGCAGGCCGGCTGCATAGTCGTAAGCAACGGACATGATCGAGGACCGATCCACAAGGTGTCGACAGTCTGCCCCACGTCGCGGTGGGGCTGCATTACGTCAGGTTACGCCGGCTGACGAAAGAATGACAGTTCGGTGAACGTCCGGCGCAGGCGGTTCGGGATTCCGGGAATAAACGCACACCGGGCGTCGTCATACGGGATGTAGCACGTCGTCTCGTTGACTTCCGAAGGAGTGGAGCATGAACACGCATTGGCTGGTGGCCGCCACGGTGGCGGCGATTTCCGTCGCGGGTGTCGCGACGCCCGCGTCGGCCCAGGAACTGACGCGCGCGCAGGTCAGGCAGGAACTGATCGACGCCGAAAACAACGGGTTGCGCTTCGTGACCGACACGTCGTATCCGTCGGTGAGCCCGCTGTTCCAGCAGCAGGCCGAACAGATGCCGCAGCGTCAGGCCGAGCGCGCGGTCGGCAGCGATCCGGCGGCGGCTTCCGATGCGGGAAGGCCGGCGGCCCTGCCGTCCCGTCCTTACCCGGCCGCGTGCGTGGGGCCCGAGAGCTTCTGCACGCCGTATTTCGGCAGCTGACCTGAAGGCCCGCTGCGCCGGGTTCGACTTTCACCACGCTTGATCGGCACGAAACATTGAAGGAGTTCATGATGAAAACTTGTATCGCACTACTGATGATGATCGGCGCACTTTCCGGTCAGTCCGCATTCGCGCAATCGAATGCGCCGCTCACGCGCGCACAGGTTCGCGAAGAGCTGATGCGTCTGGAAGCGGCGGGTTACGACCCGTCGAAGGGCGACGACGGCGAATATCCCGCGGACATTCAGGCCGCGCAGGCGAAGCTCGCCGAACAGGATCACGCGAGGATGGCGGCCGCGGCCGCGGCCGCCGCGCATGCGCCGGCCTCCGTCATGCCGGCGCAGATCGACAACTAGGAGTCGACATGTACGTGTGTATCTCCAGGCCGTCGTGTTCGCGTGATGGCAATACGCATGCCGTTCGCGGCACGCGACCTGATCGACCCGCACGCACGGCCATGCCGTCGATTGCGCGCCGCTTCGCGCGGCGCCGCGATCATCTCGTTACCCGCTTCCGATGGGCGCGCGGGTCGATCGCGGAATGAGCCAGGACGTGAGTGATGAGATTACCAGGGCATCATCCGTTGCATGACCTGGTCGCGCAGCACGAAACGATGCGCGATCGCGGCTGCGACGTGAAGGCAAACACCACCGAACAGCACCCACGCGAGGATGCCGTGCACGTCGCCCATCGCGTGCCCGAATCCCGACCCGGCTGCCGACAGTGCCGGCAACGGCACGATGCCGAATAGCGTCACGGCCCACGCGCGCGATGACGCATTGATCCAGCCGAGCAACGGCACCGCGATCAGCAGCGCATAGAGCGCGACATGCGTTGCGCCTGACAACGCACGCATCGTGGGCGACAGTTCGTCGGCGGGCGGACGATGCGTCGCGCGCCAGAGCACGCGACAAGCCATCGCGGCGAGCAGCGCGGTGCCCACGATCAAGTGCGCGGCGATCAGCCCGACCGGGCGTGTGTCGCGATGCACGTCGGGCATCGTCCAGCCGATCGCGTACTGCGCGACGAGAAGCACGACGATGAGCCAGTGCAGAACGCGGGCGACTGCGTCATATCGGGCGGGCGTGGGCATGAAGGCTCCTGGCAAGCGGGGGGCGGTATCTTCCGGCGGATTCTACGGCCGAATCCTTAACGAAACTTTAAGCACGCGGCCGCACATCGAGTGTGTCCGGTCGATCGAGCGATGGCGCGCCCGTTTGCCGATCGCCGCGCTGGCCCGCATGTTGTACCCGACGCATTTTTCACCACGATGACGTTTTACACGTAGGGTGTCGCCGCGACTGCGATCCTGTCGGATCGTAAGGTTGCCGCCGCTGTATTTGCCGAATGGTAGTCGTGTCATCTGATTGCGCGTACCTTCTGTTGGTCATCCTTCACATCCGGCTCAATCGCGATCGATCCGGCTGCGTGCATGGATGAAACCGCGCGCGCGAGGCCAATACCGGCATTGCGGTCGCACGGAAAACCTCGGGAGAGAGGCATGGAGTTGTTGCAGGTGGTGCACGCGCTGGCCCGGGCGATGTCGCTCGTTTGCGTGTTGGGCGTGCTGCTGGGCATTGCCTACACGATCGCGGCCAGCGTGCTGGTCGGCCGGTTCTTTTCCCGCGCAGCGGCGGTGCCGCGCGATTTTCCAGGTGTCACCGTCGCGAAGCCGTTGCACGGCGACGAATGGCATCTTGGTCAGCATCTCGAAAGCTTCTTCGTTCAGGATTATCCGGGGCCGGTTCAGCACCTGTTCGGCGTGCACGACGCGGGCGACGCCGCGCTCGAAGCCGTCGAAGCGCTGCGTGTGCGCTATCCGGATGCCAACATCACGGTCGTCGCCGATGCGCGGCTGTACGGGCCCAACCGGAAAGTCGCCAATCTCGTGAACATGCTCGAACACGCGGAGCATTCGGTGCTCTGCCTTGCCGACAGCGACGTGGTGGTCGAGCGCGACTATTTGCGCGGCATCGTCGGCGCGCTACAGGAGCCGGACGTCGGCATCGTGACGAGCGTGTATCGCGGCGTCGCGTCGCCGGGTTTCTGGCCCGGTGTTGCCGTCGCGATGACGAACTACCATTTCCTGCCAGGTGTGATCACCGGGCTCTTCATCGGGCGCGCGCGTCCGTGTTTCGGCCAGACGATCGCGATCACGCGCGCGACGCTCGAACGCATCGGCGGCCTCACGCGTTTCGCGCATCACCTCGCCGAGGATCACGCGCTGGGCGAAGCGGTGCGGCAGATCGGGGCGCGAGTCGTGGTTCCGTCGTTCGTCGTCGGGCATGCGTGTGTCGACGACACGTTCGCAAACCTGTACGCGCACGAATTGCGCTGGAGTTGCACGATCCGCGCGGCGGACCGGATCGGTCACGCCGGTTCGGTGCTGATGCATCCGGTGCCGCTCGCACTGCTGGCGCTGCTGCTGTCCGGCGGCACGGCGGCCGCGTGCGGGCTGACAGTAGCCGCGCTGGCCGCGCGGGCGCTGCTGATGGTGAAAACGGCGCGCGCGATCGGCACGAGCCTGCGCGGCGCGCTCTGGTTGCCGTTCGTCGATCTGGTGCAGTTCCTGATCTTCGTGTCGAGCTTCTTCTCGTCGCATGTCATCTGGCGCGGCACGCGCTTTCGCGTCGACCGCGAGGGTTTGCTGTCGCCGGCGGGGAAACCATGACGCACGACACGCATTCCGACGATGAAGGCGCGGGGCGGCTGTCCACCTATCGCGACGCGCGGCTCCGGCATGCGGGACGCCTCGCTGCACTGGCCGGGCTGGCCATCGCCGTATGGCTGATCTGGCGCGAGCATCCATTGACGGTCCTGCACCGGCTGCAGGCCGCCGGCGCCGGGTTGCTGCTCGCCGCCATGGTTCACGTGCTGCCGATGCTCGCGAATGCATGGGATTGGCGGATGCTGATCCGCGGCCGGCGCCGGCCCTCCTTCGCGACGATGCTGAAGCTCGTCTGGATTCGCGAATCGATCAATGGGCTGTTGCCGGTCGCGCGGATCGGCGGCGAACTCGTGTCGTTCAGCTTGCTGCGGCAGGCGGGCGTGCGGCCGGCGACCATCGTGGCGAGCCTCGTCGCCGACATGCAGTTGACGCTGATCAGCCAGCTGGTGTTCGCGCTGGTCGCGATCGGCTACGTGCTCGACCAGGGCTCGTCCGATGCCGCGCGGGTGGCCGCGCAGCTCGCCATCGGGATGGCGGCGATGGTGCCGGTGCTGCTGCTGTTCGCACTGGTGCAGCATGCGCGGCCGTTCGAGCGGGCGATGCGCGCGCTCAACCGCATCACGAGCGGGAAGGTGGTGGCGCTGGTCGGCGAATCGGCGCGCACCGATCAGTCCATCCGGATGATCTGGCGCAGGACCGGCATCGTCGTGCGCTATCTCACGATCTGGCAGACGCTGCAGTTCGCGGGGCATGCGCTGGAAATCTGGGTCGCGCTGCACTTCCTCGGCGCCGATCCGACGTTCGCGCAAGCGCTCGCGATCGAGGCGCTGATTCAGCTCCTGAGCAGCATCGCGTTCATGATGCCGGGCGGGCTGGGCGTGCAGGAAGGCGGGTTCGTGCTGATCGGCGGGCTGCTCGGCTTCGACGCGCCGACCTGTCTGGCGCTGGCCGGCGCGCGGCGCGTCCGCGATCTGCTGTTCTATCTGCCGGGTTTGCTGGCGTGGCAGCACGCGGCCGGCGCGGCGCGCCCGCCGGGCGGGGCGAAGCGCGCATCGATGCGCGTAGGAGAATCCGCCAGGCCGCGCTGATGCGGCCCGACGGGGCCTGTCGCGCGGGCGTCGGCGGCGCTTGTGTGGCCGCTTGCCCGCTCGGCGGCGCGGCCGTCAACGCCGTTCGTCGGCGATATGGCTGCGGATCACGTCCGCGAACGACGTGTCGCCCTTCAACCCGAGCGCTTCCGCGCGCGTCGTGTCCCAGCGGCCCGGCCAGCTGCCGACGATCTTCTCGACGCGTTCGTCCGGCGCATGGCGGATCAGCTTCACGACGTCGTCGCCCGCGACTTCGCGCAGCGCCGCGATCATCTCGTCGACCGACACCGACAGGCCGGGCAGGTTGATCACCCGCTTGTTGCCGAGCTTCTCGCTGTCGATTTCACAACCGGCGACGAGCGCTTCGATCGCGCCGCGCGGCGACAGCAGCCACAGTCGCGTCGAACCCGGCACCGGGCACACGCTTTCCTCGCCGTTCAGCGGCTCGCGGATGATGCCGCTCGCGAACGACGACGCGGCGGCGTTCGGGCGGCCCGGCCGCACGCTGATGGTCGGCAGCCGCAGCACGCGGCCGTCGACGAAGCCGCGCCGCGCGTAGTCGCACAGCAGCAGCTCGGCGATCGCCTTCTCCGCACCGTATGACGATTGCGGATTCAGCGCGGTGTCGTCCTGCACGATGTCGGGCAGCACACCGCCGTAGACGGCCACCGAGCTCGTGAAAACGACGCGCGGACGATGGCCGCGCGCGCGGCACACCTCGAGCAGCGTGCGCGACGCGTCGAGGTTGATCCGCATGCCGAGATCGAAATCGGCTTCGGCCTGCCCGCTGACGATCGCCGCGAGGTGGAAGATCGCGCCCGTGCGCGTGTCGATCGCGCTTTCGAGCACCGCGCGATCGGCGATGTCGCCGATGATCGACGTCACGCGCGCGTCGCCGAAATCGCTGCCTTCGACGACGTCGAGCAGCACCAGCTCGTCGATCTTGCCGGTCCGGCCGTCGGGGCCGGTCAGCTCGCCGCGCTCGAGCAGCTTGCGCGCGAGACGCTGGCCGAGAAAGCCGGCGCCGCCGGTGATCAGTACTTTCATGTTCATTACCCTCTTAGGAATGCTTGAATCACAGGTACGGCTTGAGCCAGCCGAGGCCTTCGGACGTGCCGGCCTTCGGGCGATACTCGCAGCCGATCCAGCCGTCGTAGCCGAGCGCGTCGATCAGCGCGAACAGATACGGGTAGTTGAGCTCGCCGATATCCGGCTCGTGGCGCTCGGGCACGCCGGCGATCTGGATGTGGCCGATGCCCGCGAAATCGCGCTTGAGCTTCATCGCGAGGTCGCCCTCGACGATCTGGCAGTGATAGCAGTCGAACTGCACCTTCAGGTTCGGCGCGCCGACTTCCGCGCAGATCTCGTGCGCATCGTCCTGGCGGCTCAGGAAATAGCCGGGCATGTCGCGCTGGTTGATCGGCTCGATCAGGATCGTGATGCCGTGCGCGAAGGCGGCCTGCGCCGCATGCCGCAGGTTCGCCAGGTAGGTGTCGCGATGGCGCGCGCGGTCGGCGCCCGGCGCGACCATCCCGGCCATCACGTGCAGCTTCTTGTTGCCGAGCACGCGCGCGTAGTCGAGTGCCTGGTCGATGCCGCGCCGGAACTCGTCCTCGCGGCCCGGCAGCGACGCGATCCCGCGCTCGCCGGCGGCCCAGTTGCCAGGCGGCGCGTTGAACAGCGCCTGCTCGAGGTTGTGCGCGTCGAGCCGCGCGCGGATGTCCTCGGCGGCGAAGTCGTACGGGAACAGGTACTCGACGGCCTTGAAGCCGTCGTACGAGGCAGCGGCGAAGCGTTCGAGGAACGCGTGCTCGGTGTACATCATCGAGAGGTTGGCGGCGAAGCGGGGCATGGCAGCGGTTCCTGTGAATGAATGGGGCGGGGCGCACGGCGCCCCGCATCGAATGGCGGCAGGCTCAGCGGTTCACGAGTTTCGCGGGCGTGAGCCACACGGCGATCGCACCGATCACGAGCATCGACGCGAGCACGTACATGCCGGACGACGTGCTGTGCGTGAGGTCCTTCAGGTAGCCGATCACGTACGGGCTTGCGAACCCGGCGAGGTTGCCGACCGAGTTGATGATCGCGATCCCGGCGGCCGCGGCGGAGCCGGCGAGGAACGCCGTCGGCAGCGACCAGAACAGCGGGGCGCAGGTCAGCACGCCGCCCGCCGCGAGCGACAGGAACACGATCGACACCGCCGTATTGTGCGAGTACGACGCGGCGACCGCAAACCCGACGGCGCCCATCAGCGCCGGCACGATCAGGTGCCAGCGGCGTTCGCGGTGCTTGTCCGCGCTGTGGCCGAACAGGTTCATCACGACGATCGCGACGACGAACGGAATCGCCGACAGCAGGCCGATCTGCAACGTATCGGTGATGCCGGTCGACTTGACGAGCGTCGGCATCCAGAACGTGAGGCCGTACTGGCCGGTGACGAACGCGAAGTAGATCAGCGACATCCACCACATGCGCGGGTCGGAGAACACGGCCTTCAGCGAATGGCCGTGCTGCTGCTGTTCCTGCGGCTGCGCGGCGATTTCATCCTCGAGCAGCTGCTTCTCGCGCGCGTCGAGCCACTTTGCGCTGCGGATGCCGTTGTCGAGATACAGGATTGTCGCGATGCCGATGAGCAGGGCCGGCACGGCCTCGATCACGAACATCCACTGCCAGCCGTGAAAGCCGGAGCCGCCGTGAAAGCGTTCCATGATCCAGCCCGACAGCGGGTTGCCGAAGATGCCCGACACCGGAATCGCCGACATGAACACCGCGATGATCTTCGCGCGGCGATGCGACGGGAACCAGTACGTGAGGTACAGGATCACGCCCGGATAGAAGCCGGCTTCCGCGAGACCGAGGAGAAAGCGCAGCACGTAGAACTGCGTCGGCGTCTTCACGAACGCGAACACGGCCGACAGCAGGCCCCACGTGATCATGATCCGCGCGATCCAGATGCGCGCGCCGATGCGGTGCATCAGCAGGTTGCTCGGCAGTTCGAACAGGAAGTAGCCGAGGAAGAAGATGCCGGCGCCGAGGCCGAACACGGTTTCGCTGAACGCGAGGTCCTGCGACATCTGCAGCTTCGCGAAGCCGACGTTCACGCGGTCGAGATACGCGACCACGTAGCAGAGCATCAGGAACGGCACGATGCGCCAGAACACTTTCTTGTAGGTGCGGTCGAGCTCGGCCGATTGGGCGGGCGCGGTGGGCGAGCGGCTTGCGGCCGCGTCGAGAGCAGTCATCGTCGTCTCCATCGATATCGTGTGCCGGCGGCGCGTACGCCGCCGGATCGTGTGTGTGTGCTGAGGCAAGGGCCCGCGCACACGGCGGGCAGGGGAATCGGTACGTGGTTCGCGCGTGGTCCGTGCGCGATGCGTCGCGCTACCAGTGCGCGCCGAAGGCCTGGCGCAGTTCGTCGAGTGCGGCGTCGGACAGCGGCTCGGGCTTCGGATGCGTCATCAGCCACAGCCGCGCGGTTTCCTCGAGTTCCTCGAGCGCATACGACGCGTGCGACACCGACGGCCCCCACATCACCGGGCCGAGGCGCTCGAGCAGCACGCCGCGCACCTGGTCGGCGAGCGCCGCGACTTCGGCCGCGACGGCCGGGGCGCCGGGGCGGCGATAGCGGATCAGCGGAATGTGGCCGACCTTCATCACGTAGTACGGCGTGATCGGCGGCAGCACGTCGGTGTCGCACCACACGCCCGCGAGCGTCAGCGCGACGAGGTGCGTCGAATGCGTGTGGACGATGCCGTTGGCTTCCGTGTTGCGTGCGTAGATCCCGCGATGCAGCGTGAGCGTCTTCGACGGCTTGCCGCCCGATACCGGCTGGCCGTCGAGGCCGACCTTCGCGATGTCGTTCGGGTCGAGCCGGCCGAGGCACGCATCGGTCGGCGTGATCAGCCAGCCGTCGGCAAGCCGCGCGCTGATGTTGCCGGCGCTGCCGACCGCATGGCCGCGCGCATACAGGCTCGCGCCGACGACGCAGATCTCTTCGCGCAGTTTCGCTTCGTCGCGCATCATGCGGCTCCGTCGAGGGCGCGCAGCGCCTTGTCGAAAAAGTCCACCGTGCCGAAGTTGCCGGACTTCAGCGCGAGGCCGAGCGGCTGCGCGTCGATGGTGGCGGTGGCCGGCACGCCGGGGTCGATCTGCGCGCCGATCTGCAGCGACTTCACGTCGAGCGCCTGCACGACCGCACCGGACGTCTCGCCGCCGGCGACGACGAACTTGTGTACGCCGAGCTCGCGCAGGCCGCGGGCGATCGCCGCGAGCGTGCTTTCGACGAGATGGCCGGCCGCTTCGACGCCGAGCGCCTGCTGGACGGCCTTCACTTCGTCGGGCGTCGTGGTCGCATAAATCAGCACCGGTTGCGGCAGGTGCGAGCGCGCGAATGCGAGTGCGTCGTCGACGACGGGTTCGCCGCGCGATGCCGCGAGCGGATCGATCCGGAAGCTCGGACGGCTTTCGCGCCACGCGGCGACCTGGGCGTTGGTCGCCTTCGACGCGCTGCCGGCGAGCACGGCCGACAACCCGTCGATGCGCGGCAGCGAGGCCGCGTTGTCGCGCTCGGGCAGCAGCCCCGCGCGGCGGAAATTCTCCGGCAGGCCGAGCGCGACGCCCGAGCCGCCCGTGACGAGCGGCAGGTTCGCGCACGCTTCGCCGAGCACGTGGAGGTCGTGGTCCGACAGGGCGTCGGCGATCGCGAAGCGCGTGCCGTCCGCGCGCAGCGCGTCGATGCGCGCACGCACGGCGGCCGCGCCCTGCGCGATCGTGTCGTAGCGGATCAGGCCGACCTTCGACGTCGTCTGCCGCTGCAGCACGCGCACGAGGTTCGCGTCCTTCATCGGCGTGAGCGGATGGTGCTCCATGCCCGATTCGTTCAGCGGCACGTCGCCGACGAACAGGTGGCCGCGGAAGATCGTGCGGCCGTTCTCGGGGAAGGCCGGGCACGCGATCGCGAAGCCGCCGTCGGCCGCATCGAGCAGCGCGTCGGCGACGGGTCCGATGTTGCCCGCGTCGGTCGAGTCGAACGTTGAGCAGTACTTGAAGAAGAATTGTCGGCAGCCCTGCGCGCGCAGCCATTCGTAAGCAGCGAGCGATTGCGCGACGGCGTCGGCGGCGGGAATCGTGCGCGACTTCAGCGCGACGACGATCGCATCGGCGTCGACCATGGTGTCGAGCGCGGCGCCGTCGGCGGGCACGCCGATCGTCTGCACGGTACGCATGCCGCTCTTGACGAGCATGTTCGCGAGATCGGTCGCGCCGGTGAAATCGTCGGCGATGCAGCCGAGCAGGGGACGGGAAGCGGAAGCGGTCATGGCAGGAGCGTCGTTCGAATCAGCGGGCGGGCGGCAGCGTGATGCCGGGGAAAGTCTTGATCACGGCGGAATCGTCCTCGCCGCCGTGGCCGGCGCTCGACGCGCTCATGAACATCTGGTGCGCGGTGGCCGACAGCGGCAGCGGGAACTTGCTGCGGCGCGCGGTATCGAGCACGAGGCCGAGATCCTTCACGAAGATGTCGACGGCCGACAGCGGCGTGTAGTCGCCGTTCAGGATGTGCGGCACGCGGTTCTCGAACATCCACGAATTGCCGGCGCTGTGCGTGATCACGTCGTACAGCGCGTCGGCGTCGACGCCTTCGCGCAGGCCGAGCGCCATCGCCTCCGCGGCCGCCGCGATATGCACGCCGGCCAGCAGCTGGTTGATGATCTTCACCTTCGAGCCGATGCCGTGCGCGTCGCCGAGGCGATACACCTTGCCGGCCATCGCGGCGAGCACGTCGTCGCAGCCCGCATACGCGGCGGCCGGGCCCGACGTCATCATCGTCATTTCGCC
The DNA here is from genome assembly GCF_011753085.1 of Burkholderia sp. Tr-862. Lineage (NCBI taxonomy): Bacteria > Pseudomonadati > Pseudomonadota > Betaproteobacteria > Burkholderiales > Burkholderiaceae > Burkholderia > Burkholderia sp. Tr-862. The sequence continues at coordinate 47,403 of NZ_VWWG01000017.1, read as the reverse complement.
CGAGGCCGCGCGCGCGGCGCCGCCGGACACCGGGGCGTCGAGCATCTGCAGGCCCGCGGCCTCGATGCGCGCGCCGAGCGCGACCGCGAAGTCGGGCGCGACGGTCGCGCTCGCGATCACGACGCCGCCCGGCTTCATCGCCGCGACCGCGCCGTGCTCGCCGAACAGCACCGTTTCAGTCTGCGCGGCATTGACGACGAGCGTGACGACGACGTCGCACTGCGCGCCGAGTTCGGCCGGGCTCGCGCAGGCCACGCCGCCTTCGGCCGCGAACGCCTGCAGCACGGTGTCGCGCACGTCGCATGCGTGCACGCGGAACCCCGCGCGCAGCAGCGAGCGGGCGACGCCCAGGCCCATTGCGCCGAGGCCGATGACTCCAACATTTCGTGACATGGTCAACCTTGATCGATTCGGGAAGAGGTTCGGGACGGTGGCGGCGCCCGGTCGGGCACCGCTGCCGGCTTCAGCAGATGCCGGCTTCCGCGAGACGGCGGGCGGCGTTGTACATGTGCGTGCGCGCCGCATTGCGCGCCGCCATCGGGTCGCGCGCGCGGATCGCGTCGGCGATCGCCGCGTGTTCCTCGCGCACCTGCCGCGAGAAATCCTCGCGCGTCGCTTCGTTGCGCCGCGTGACCTTCACGCCGGCCTCGAGGTACTGGTTCAGGAACTGCAGCGTCTTCAGGAAATACGGGTTGCCGGTGACGGCCGCGATCGTGCGGTGGAACGCGACGTCTTCCGCGACGCCGTCGCGCCCTTCGGCCGCCGCATCGTCGATCTTGCGCAGCGCGTCGTCGATGTCGGCCATGTCCTCGGCGGTGTGGTGCAGTGCGGCTTCGGCCGCGACTTCAGCCTCGATCGCGCGGCGCACCGCGAGCAGGTGCGGCAGCGAGCTGGCCTCGACGGCTTCCGCGTAGTCGATCCGCAGCGGCCGGATCGCGCCGTGCTGGTTCACATACACGCCGCTGCCCTGGCGCGGCTCGACCACGCCTTCGTTCTTCAGCCGCGAAATCGCCTCGCGGATCACGGTGCGGCTCACGCCGAATTCCTGCGCGAGCACGGCTTCCGTCGGCAACTTGCCGGTGGCCGAGAAACTGCCGGCTTCGATCTGCTTGAGCAGTTGCTGTGCGACGTGGTCGCTCATCGCACGGGCGGGAATTTTCTCGAACATGGCGCTCTGGTTTGTAGGGTGATGTGGTCATCATACAAATTTGGAACGGCGGCAGCATCCGGAATAACCCTCAATCAACGCGGCAGAACGTCGGCCAAATTGCCTGGAACCGGTTCCAAACTGGCGGGAACGTGCGGCGATCGTGTGCGCGGGTCGACGCGCGGTCGGAGGAGGAAAGGGTGCGCGCCGGGGACGGCGCGCGATCGTCAGTCGGCGATGTCTTCGACGGGATCGGGATCGGCCGCGGCCGGCTCGGCGACTTCCGCGACCTCTCCGCCGCGCTCGCGATAGGTTGCCGGCGGCACGCCGAACTGCTTGCGGAACTCGCGGCCGAGGTGCGACGCGTCGGCGAACCCGCAGCTCGACGCGATATCGGCGACGGTGCGGTCGGAGCTGGTCAGCAGCCACGCGGCGGTGCGCAGCCGCACCTGCTTCGCGAACGCCTGCGGGCTCCTGCCCGTCTCGGCCTTGAACAGCCGCTCGAGCTGGCGCGTCGACATGTCGAGCTTGCACGCGAGTTCCTCGAGCGGCAGCGAGCGCCCGACATGCTGTTCCATCAGAAGAATCGCGCGCTTGACCTTCGGGTGCGTGGCCGGTTCGAGGCCCGGCGGATGCGGCTGCGGCGCGTTGCCTTTCTGCATCTCGCCGACGAGCAGGATGCGCAGCGCCTTCTGCACGGTCGCATGGTCGAAATGGCGCAGCAGGATCGCGGCGGCGACGTCGATCGACGCGCGGCCGCCCGAGCAGGTGATGCGGCGCTGGTCGATCACGAACAGGCGGTCGGCGATCAGCAGGTCGGGATCGGCGCTCGGGAAGCGCTCGATGAAATCCCAGTAGTGGAACCAGCTCACGCAGGTGCGATAGCCGTCGAGCACCTTCGCGCGCATCAGCGTAAACACGCCCGTGCAGATGCCGACGACGGTCGCGCCGGCCGCCGCCGAGCGGCGGACGAACTCGAGCGTTTCGGGGCCGGCTTGCGGCCCCGAGTGCAGCAGCCCGCCGACCACGACCACGTAGTCGAACGGTTCGGCCCCATCGAAGGTTTCCCACGGCGTGATCTGGATCCCGCAACTCGCGCGCACCGGCGCCAGCGTTTCGCCGATCACGCTCCACGCGCAGCGCACGGGCTTGCTGTAGTCGCCGTCGTCGGCCGACAGCCGCAGCATGTCGACGAAACCCGAGAAGGCCGTGAGCGTGAAGTTCGGCAGCAGCACGATGCCGAAGCGGATGCGCTGCGGTGCCGGTTCGGCGAGGGGGGAAGCGGGTACGTCGGGTGTCATCGCGGTCAATCTCGTCACGCCGGAAAGGCAGGTCTCACTCGTTTCACTCGGTTTGCGGGGTACGTCTGCCGGGCGGTGCAGGCGCGGGCCGACTTGTGCTTTTGCGTCGCGAACCATCGCCAAAACGCACTTTCCGGCCGTCCTGCGCGGGGCTTGGCGGCGCTATCCCACGCCGATGCCGTTTTTGTTCTATCGGCCAATTTTACGCTTTGATGTACTGATGCCAACGACATTTCACGTACGCCCACCCAGAGGAAGCCAGATGAACGTCAGCGCGTTCGACCTGTTCAAGATCGGCATCGGCCCGTCCAGTTCGCATACGGTCGGCCCGATGATCGCCGCGTGCCGCTTCGCATCGCATATCGAGGACGCGAACCTGCTCGGCTTCGTGCGCCGCGTGCGGGTCGAACTATACGGCTCGCTCGGTGCAACGGGCAAGGGCCACGGCACCGACAAGGCGGTGCTGCTCGGTCTCGAGGGCCATCTGCCGGACACGATCGATCCGGACCTGATCGAGCCGCGGCTCGCCGGGATTCGCGCGGAGAAGTCGCTGGCGCTGCTCGGCAAGCAGACGATCCGCTTCGACGAGAAGGAGAACATCGGCTTCTATCGCAAGCTGATGAGCGGCACGAGCATCGTGCACCCGAACGGGATGCGCTTCCAGGCGTTCGACGAGCACGGCCAGTTGCTCGTCGAGAAAGAGTATTACTCGGTCGGCGGCGGCTTCGTCGTCAATCGCGACGGCGATCGCGTGAACGGCGTGCGCGCGGCGGTCGAAGTGCCGTATCCGTTCCGTACCGGCGACGACCTGATGCGCCAGTGCCGCGAACACGGGCTGTCGATCGCCGAGGTGATGCTGCGCAACGAATGCGCGCTGCGCCCCGCGGACGAAGTGCGCGCCGGGCTGCTCGCGATCTGGCGCACGATGGCTGCATGCGTCGAGCGCGGCTGCAAGGTCGAGGGCGAACTGCCGGGCCCGATGCGCGTGAAGCGCCGTGCGGCCGAACTGAACGGGAACCTGCGTGCGCGTTCGGAGGAGTCGCTGCGCGACCCGCTGTCGATGCTCGACTGGGTCAACCTGTATGCGATGGCCGTCAACGAGGAGAACGCGGCGGGCGGCCGGGTCGTCACCGCGCCCACCAACGGCGCGGCCGGCGTGATTCCCGCGGTGCTGCACTACTACGTGAAATTCGTGCCGGGCTCGAACGAAGCCGGCATCGTCGAATTCCTGCTGACGGCCGCGGCGATCGGGATCATCTACAAGGAAACGGCGTCGATTTCCGGCGCGGAAGTCGGCTGCCAGGGCGAAGTGGGCGTCGCGTGCTCGATGGCCGCGGCCGCACTTGCCGCGGTGATGGGCGGCACGCCCGACCAGGTCGAGAACGCGGCCGAGATCGGTATGGAGCACAACCTCGGCATGACCTGCGACCCGGTCGGCGGGCTCGTGCAGATTCCGTGCATCGAACGCAACGCGATGGGCGCGATCAAGGCGCTGAACGCATCGCGGATGGCGCTCAAGGGTAACGGCCAGCACTACGTCTCGCTTGATTCGGTGATCAAGACGATGCGCGAGACGGGTGCCGACATGAAGACGAAATACAAGGAAACGTCGCGCGGCGGTCTTGCCGTGAACGTCATCGAATGCTAACGAAGGATCACTAACATGAGCCGCTACTCGATATTCAGCCTGTTCCGCAACGGCCTCTCGTATCACGAGAACTGGGAAAAGCAGTGGAAGAGCCCGGAACCGAAGAAGGAATACGACGTCGTGATCGTCGGCGGCGGCGGCCACGGCCTCGCGACCGCCTACTACCTCGCGAAGGAGCACGGCATCACGAACGTCGCGATCCTCGAGAAGGGCTGGATCGGCGGCGGCAACACCGCGCGCAACACGACGATCGTGCGCTCGAACTACCTGTGGGACGAATCGGCCGCGCTGTACGAGAAGGCGATGAAGCTGTGGGAAGGGCTGTCGCAGGACCTGAACTACAACGTGATGTTCAGCCAGCGCGGCGTGATGAACCTCGCGCACACGCTGCAGGACGTGCGTGACACCGAGCGCCGCGTGAATGCGAACCGGCTGAACGGCGTCGACGCCGAATTCCTGACGCCCGCGCAGATCAAGGAAATCGAGCCGACGATCAACCTGAACAGCCGCTACCCGGTGCTCGGCGCATCGATCCAGCGCCGTGCGGGCGTCGCGCGTCACGACGCGGTGGCCTGGGGCTTCGCGCGCGGCGCGGATCGCGCCGGTGTCGACATCATCCAGAACTGCCAGGTGACGGGCATTCGCCGCGAAGGCGGCGCGGTGGTCGGCGTCGATACGGTGAAGGGCTTCATCAAGGCGAAGAAGGTCGCGGTGGTGGCGGCCGGCAACACGACGACGCTCGCCGACATGGCCGGCGTGCGCCTGCCGATCGAAAGCCACCCGCTGCAGGCGCTGGTGTCCGAGCCGATCAAGCCGGTGGTCAACTCGGTGATCATGTCGAACGCGGTGCACGCGTACATCAGCCAGTCCGACAAGGGCGACCTCGTGATCGGCGCGGGTATCGACCAGTACACGGGCTTCGGCCAGCGCGGCAGCTTCCACATCATCGAAAGCACGCTGCAGGCGATCGTCGAGATGTTCCCGGTGTTCTCGCGCGTGCGGATGAACCGCCAGTGGGGCGGCATCGTCGACGTGTCGCCGGACGCGTGCCCGATCATCACCAAGACCGACGTGAAGGGCCTCTATTTCAACTGCGGCTGGGGTACCGGCGGCTTCAAGGCGACGCCCGGCTCGGGCTGGGTGTTCGCGCACACGATCGCCCGCGACGAACCGCATCCGCTGAACGCACCGTTTGCACTCGACCGCTTCTACACGGGTCACCTGATCGACGAGCACGGCGCTGCCGCCGTCGCGCACTAATCCCCGCACTGAAGGAGAAAGAAACATGTTGCTGATCGAATGTCCGTGGTGCGGGCCGCGCGCCGAATCCGAGTTCACGTGCGGCGGTGAAGCCGACATCGTGCGCCCGGTTGCGAACGAGAACATGACCGACCGCGAATGGGGCGAATACGTGTTCATGCGCGAGAACAAGCGCGGGCTGCACCGCGAGCAGTGGCTGCACACGCAGGGCTGCCGCCGCTGGTTCAAGGTCACGCGCGACACGGTGACCTACGATATCAAGGGCTACGAAAAGTTCGGCGGGGCTGCCAATAGTGGCGCGGCTGCCGGCAACGCACACGAAGAGGGCACGAGCAAATGAGCCAGAAAGACCGCCTCGGCACCGGGGGCCGCATCAATCGCGCGATTCCGCTGACATTCACGTTCAACGGCCGCACGTATCAGGGCTTCCAGGGCGACACGCTCGCGTCCGCGCTGCTCGCGAACGGCGTGCACTTCGTCGCGCGCAGCTTCAAGTACCACCGTCCGCGCGGGATCGTGACGGCGGACGTCGCGGAACCGAATGCCGTCGTGCAGCTCGAGTCCGGCCCGTACACGGTGCCGAACGCGCGCGCGACCGAGATCGAGCTGTACCAGGGCCTCGTCGCGACGAGCGTGAACGCCGAGCCGTCGCTCGAGAACGACAAGTACGCGATCAACCAGAAGTTCTCGCGCTTCATGCCGGCCGGGTTCTACTACAAGACCTTCATGTGGCCGCGCAACATGTGGCCGAAGTACGAAGAGAAGATCCGCGAGGCCGCTGGCCTCGGCAAGGCGCCCGAGGTGCTCGACGCCGATCGCTACGACAAATGCTACGCGCATTGCGACGTGCTCGTGGTCGGCGGTGGCCCGTCGGGCCTCGCCGCCGCGCATGCGGCCGCGACGGCCGGCGCGCGCGTGATTCTCGTCGACGACCAGCGCGAGCTCGGCGGCAGCCTGCTGTCGTGCCGCGCGGAAATCGACGCGAAGCCGGCGCAGCAATGGGTCGAGAAGATCGAGGCCGAGCTGCGCAAGCTGCCCGACGTGACGATCCTGTCGCGCAGCACCGCGTTCGGCTACCAGGACCACAACCTCGTGACGATCACGCAGCGCCTGACCGATCACCAGCCGGTGTCGATGCGCAAGGGCACCCGCGAGCTGCTGTGGAAGGTCCGCGCGAAGCGCGTGATCCTCGCGACCGGCGCGCACGAGCGTCCGATCGTGTTCGGCAACAACGACCTGCCGGGCGTGATGCTCGCCGGCGCGGTGTCCACCTACGTGCATCGCTACGGCGTGATGCCGGGCCGCAACGTGGTCGTGTTCACGAACAACGACCGTGCGTACCAGGCCGCGCTCGACCTGAAGGCGTGCGGTGCGAAGGTGACGGTCGTCGATTCGCGTGCGTCGTCGAACGGCGCGCTGCCTGCCGCCGCGAAGCGGCAAGGCGTGACGGTGATGAGCGGTGCCGTTGTGACGGCCGCTTCGGGTAAGTGGCGCGTATCGTCGGTCGACGTCGCGTCCTACACGAACGGCCAGACCGGCAGCAAGCTGCAGTCGCTGCCGTGCGACCTGGTCGCGATGTCGGGCGGCTTCAGCCCGGTGCTGCACCTGTTCGCGCAGTCCGGCGGCAAGGCGTGCTGGAACGACGAGAAGGCGTGCTTCCTGCCGGGCAAGGCCGTGCAGGCCGAGGCGAGCGTCGGTGCGGCGGCGGGCGAGTTCGGTCTCGCTCGTGCGCTGCGGCTCGCACTCGACGCGGGCGTCGAAGCGGCGAAGGCCGCGGGCTTCGCGGCCCCGCAGCGCGTGGTCGCGCCGCAGGTCGCCGAAACCGTCGAAGGCGCGCTGCAGCCGTTGTGGCTCGTCGGCAGCCGCGAGGACGCCGCACGCGGGCCGAAGCAGTTCGTCGACTTCCAGAACGACGTGGCGGCCGCCGACATCCTGCTGGCCGCGCGCGAAGGCTTCGAGTCGGTCGAGCACGTGAAGCGCTACACCGCGATGGGCTTCGGCACCGACCAGGGCAAGCTCGGCAACATCAATGGGATGGCGATCCTTGCGCAGGCGCTCGGCAAGACGATTCCCGAAACGGGCACGACGACGTTCCGCCCGAACTACACGCCGGTGTCGTTCGGTACGTTCGCGGGTCGCGAGACCGGCGATTTCCTCGACCCGATCCGCAAGACGGCCGTGCATGAATGGCACGTCGAGCACGGCGCGCTGTTCGAGGACGTCGGCAACTGGAAGCGGCCGTGGTATTTCCCGAAGAACGGCGAGGATCTGCATGCGGCCGTGAAGCGCGAATGCCTCGCGGTGCGCAACAGTGTCGGCATCCTCGACGCGTCGACGCTCGGCAAGATCGACATCCAGGGCCCGGACGCGGTGAAGCTGCTGAACTGGATGTACACGAACCCGTGGAACAAGCTCGAAATCGGCAAGTGCCGCTACGGGCTGATGCTCGACGAAAACGGGATGGTGTTCGACGACGGCGTGACGGTGCGCCTCGCCGACCAGCATTTCATGATGACGACGACCACCGGCGGCGCGGCGCGCGTGCTCACGTGGCTCGAGCGCTGGCTGCAGACCGAATGGCCCGACATGAAGGTGCGGCTCGCGTCCGTCACCGACCACTGGGCGACGTTCGCGGTGGTCGGCCCGAAGAGCCGCAAGGTCGTGCAGAAGCTGTGCCAGGACATCGACTTCGGCAACGAGGCGTTCCCGTTCATGAGCTACCGGAACGGCACCGTCGCGGGCGCGAAGGCGCGCGTGATGCGGATCAGCTTCTCCGGCGAACTCGCGTATGAAGTGAACGTGCCGGCCAATGCAGGCCGCGCGGTGTGGGAAGCGCTGATGGCGGCCGGTGCCGAGTTCGACATCACGCCGTACGGCACCGAGACGATGCACGTGCTGCGCGCGGAGAAGGGCTACATCATCGTCGGCCAGGATACCGACGGCTCGGTCACGCCGTACGACCTCGGGATGGGCGGGCTCGTCGCGAAGTCGAAGGACTTCCTCGGCAAGCGTTCGCTGACGCGCTCGGATACGTCGAAGGAAGGCCGCAAGCAGTTCGTCGGCCTGCTGACCGAGGACGAACAGTTCGTGCTGCCGGAAGGCGCGCAGATCGTCGCGAAGGACACGCAGGTGTCGGCGGTCGATCCGACGCCGATGATCGGCCACGTGACGTCGAGTTATTACAGCCCGATCCTGAAGCGCTCGATTGCGCTGGCGGTGGTGAAGGGCGGCCTGAACAAGATGGGCGAGAGCGTCGTGATTCCGCTGGCCAACGGCCGCCGCATCACCGCGAAAATCTCGAGCCCGGTTTTCTACGATACCGAAGGGGTGCGCCAGCATGTGGAATGAAACGAGAAACCAGACGCCGGTGGCAGGCGCGGGCGTGACGCTTGAATCGCCGCTCGTCGGCTCGGCCGATGTGCTGAAGCCGCATCAGGCCCGCGCATCGAAGAAGTTCATGCTGCGCGAGCGGCCGTTCCTCGATCTCGTGAACGTGCGCGGCGAGCTGAGCGACCCGGCATTCGTCAGCGCGTTCGAGCGCGTGGTCGGCTGCCGGCCGCCGTCGGCGCCGAACACGGTGGCGCGCGCCGCCGAGTACGACGTGCTCTGGCTCGGTCCCGACGAGTGGCTCGTGCGCTCGAACGGTCCCGTCCAGGCGGGCGTGCTCGAGGCGCAGCTCGCGGAGGCCGTGCAGGGTTCGCATGCGGCGGCCGTCGACGTCGGCAGCGGCTACACGGTCGTCGAGGTCAGCGGCGAACGCGTGCGCGACGTGATCGCGCGCGGCTGCCCGCTCGATCTGCATCCGCGCGTGCTCAAGCCGGGCCAGTGCGCGCAGTCGCACTACTTCAAGTCGCCGATCACGCTGATTCCGACCGGCGACGATACGTTCGAGATCGTCCTGCGTCGCAGCTTCGCCGACTATTTCGTGCGCATCATGCTCGACGCCGCGGCGCCGCTCGCATCATGAAGCCGTTCGACGAACCGTTCGTGGCGATCGACGCGCCGCGCCTGCGCGGGCGTGGCTGGAGCGTGTTCGTCGACGAACTGAAGGTGCCCGCGCGAATCGGCATCCACGCGCATGAGCACGAGGCGCCGCAGCCGATCGTGATCGATGCGCGGCTCGGGTATCGCTGCGAGCCGAGCGAGCAGGGCGAGTGGATCGACTACGACGGCTACTGCGCGCGTGTCGCGTCGTTCCTGTCGCACAAGCCGCATACGCGGCTGCTCGAAACGCTCGTCGCCGATCTCGCGGTGCTGTCGTTTCGCGAATGGCCCGCGCTGGAGTCGCTGACGCTGTCGATGTACAAGCCGAAGATCCGGCCGGGGACGAAGCGCGTCGGCGTGTCGCTCGACTGGACGCGCGGGGATTACCTGCGGTGGACGGGGGCGGCGGGGCAGTTGTGAGCGGGCGGTGCCGGGTCGCGGGCGATCCAGTCAACGCGGGCGGCGGCGCGCAAGCGTCGCCGCGCTTGTTTTAATTCCTGAAATATCGGAACAAAGGGCGATGAGCCGCTGCCTTCACCATTGTTCCTTAAATATCGGAATAATTGGTCTGCCGTCTTGGACGATCAGGTGCGCCTGTCGATCGCCGGTCATCGGGACAAGGTCAACGTGGAACTGCTCGGATCTCGCGCGGTTCGCCTGAAATGCCGCGACACCGATCCTGCGTGTCGCGGCGCTCGCGCAAAAACGGCTTCGTTACGCCGCGGCCGCGCCGCTCAACGCCGGATAGTCGACATACCCGCGCGCATCGCCGCCGAAGAACGTCTCGCGCTGCGCGTCGTTCAGCGGCGCGCCGGTCTTCACCCGCGTCACGAAATCCGGATTGGCGAGCACCATCTGGCCGTACGCCTCGAGATCCGCGAGCCCCGATGCCACATCGACACCGATCGCGTCGCGCGTGCGGCCCGGACGGTTCAGGATCAGCGTGCCGCGCCAGCGCGCACGCAGCTCCGCGAGCAGCGATTCGTCGCCCTGATGCATGACGTGCAGATACGCGAGGCCGAGCCCGTCGAGCTGCGTCGCGAGGTAGCGATACAGGTCGACACCGTCAGGACCTTCGTCGATCCCCCACAGCGTGGTGCCGGGCGACAGGCGGATCGCCGTGCGATCCGCGCCGATCTCGTCGGCGATCGCCGCAGCGACTTCGATCGCGAACCGCGCGCGATTCTCGATCGACCCGCCGTATTCGTCGGTGCGCGTATTGGCGTTCGGCGCAAAGAACTGCTGGACCAGATACCCGTTCGCGCCGTGGATCTCGACGCCGTCGGCGCCGGCCTCGATCGCGCGTCGTGCGGCGAAGCGGAAGTCGTTCACGGTGTCGCGCACCTCGGCCGTCGTCAGTGCGCGTGGCGCCGGAATCTCCTGCATGCCCGTCGCGGTGAACATCGGCACGCCCGGTGCGATCGCCGACGGCGCGACGCCATGCCGGTGATGCGGCGTATTGTCGGGATGCGACATGCGGCCCACGTGCATCAACTGGATGAACAGCCGGCCGCCGCGCGCGTGCACGTCGTCGCTGATCGTTTTCCAGCCGGCGACGTGCGCGTCGGTATAGATGCCCGGCGTCGTCAGGTAGCCCTGGCCGTCGTCCGACGGCTGCGTGCCCTCGGTGACGATCAGCCCGACGCCCGCGCGTTGCGCGTAGTACTCGGCGGCCCATGCGCCGGGCGTGCCGTCGAACGCAGCGCGGCTGCGCGTCATCGGCGCCATCACGAGGCGGTTGGCGAGCGTGTACCGGCCAACGCGGACCGGGGCGAACAGTTGCGGCGTGTCCTGGTCGGCACCGGCCGGAACGAACAGTTGTTTCATCGGGTTTTCCTCATCGAAGTTCGGGATGCGCCATCGGGGCGATGCCGCATCGGGCGACAGCCGCGCGTGTCGCGCCGGCCTCGCCTCCACCCCTGCATCATCCATTGCTTCTTTTTCGAGATAAACGGGGTATTCTGGAGAACATTGATCCATTGATGGAGCAGTCGGCATGGAACTGCTGAACGACATGGCGCTGTTCGTGGAGGTCGTGAAGGCGCGCGGCTTTCGCAGTGCCGCCCAGACGCTGGGCATGCCGAATTCGACGCTGTCGCGGCGCATCGGTGCGCTGGAAAAGGCGATCGGTCTGCGATTGCTGCATCGCACGACGCGCCGGATCGAGCTCACGGAGGCCGGGCAGCTGTACTTCGAGCGCTGCAAGCGCATCGTCGATGAGGCGCGGCTCGCGCACGAGCAACTCGGTGAACTCCTGGCCGAGCCGGTGGGCGTGCTGCGCGCGTCGTTTCCGGTCGATTTCGCGGTGACGCATCTCGCGCCGCTGATTGTCGAATTCGCGAACCGCTACCCGAAGCTGACCTTCGATTTCGAACTGACATCCCGGCGCGTCGATCTGGTGAGCGAACCGTTCGACGTGGCGATCCGTATCGGGCCGTCCGAGGATTCGCAACTGGTCGCGCGGCGGCTCGCCACGCTCCGGAACTACCTGTATGCGTCGCCCGGCTATCTGGTGCGCGCCGGCGAGCCGCGCGAGCCGGAAGATCTCGCGCGGCACGCGTGCCTTGGCCTCCAGAAGAGCGGGTCATGGACATTGCATGACGGCACGCGCTCCGTTGCGGTGGCGGTGAGCAGCCGTTTTGCGGTGAACAGCGTCGGCATGCTGCGGCGCCTGGCCACGCTCGACGCGGGAATCATTGTGCTGTCGGAAGAGATTCTCGCGGACGACGTCGCCGCCGGGCGGTTGCGTCGCGTGATGCCCGAATGGGAAGGCGAGCCGATTCCCGTCTATGCGATGACGGAAACACGGCTGTTGCCCGCGAAAACGCAGGTTTTCATCGAGTTTCTGCACGCGCATTTCGCGCGAGCGTGACGGGCAATGGATGCCGTCATGCGTCCTACCGCTTCAGGAGACGCACGCAGGAACGCGCGGCCGTGCGGCCTGCTTACTTCGCGTTGCGGCTTGCGGCGGGCGCCGCCGCCGACGGATTGCTGACCGGCACCATGTGCGCCTTGCCGTCGCTCGCGGCGTTTGCATCGTCTTCAGGTTCGAGCACGAAGCGGAACGCGTCGACCCGCTGCATCACCTTCGCCGCATACGCATTCGATCCGCCGTAGCTCTTGAGCCCGGCCTGCACATTGCCGCCGGCCGCCCGCACATAGCCCGACAGGATCTTGGAGCCGGCCTCGACGTTCGCATTCGGCTCGGTCAGATCCTTCACGTTGCGCAGCATGCCGCGGTGGGCGGCTGGTACGACCTGCATCAGCCCGGTCGCGCCATGCTGGCCGCGCGCCTTTTCCTGGAAGCGCGATTCGATCGAAATAATCGCGTAAACGAGTGCGGGAGGCAGCGAATATTTCGTCGCAGTTACGCTCACGATATCGGCGAGCCGCGCGGCGCGCTCCTTCGCGAGACCGAATTTCTTCGTCAGGTACGACGTGATACGGCGGTTTGCTTCGTTCGGCTGATCGTTCGCGAGCGGGCCGGAGGCCTCGGTGGGCGCGGATGCGGCCGCTTCGGACGCGGAGGCAGGCAGCGTGGGCGCTTGCTGCGCCGAAGCCTGTTGCGCAATGCCGAGCGAAAGCACGATCAGCCAGAAAAACCGTCGTCGCATGGTGGAGTGCGGGGAAATGGGAGGCGCATAGTATATCGGCCAATCGTCCTGCGCGTTCGAGCGCGGGCTCGAATGAAAGCACGATGTAGGCTTGTATCGACGCGCGGCCGTGCGCAGACGGGATCGTTGCGCGAACACGCATCGGAGTCCGGATCAAGCGCGGCCCGATTTTTTGTCGCGCCGTCTTTTTCGCAGGTAAAGCCGCGACGGCAGGTGCGTGTTACGGCCGCCGCGCACTCGCCACCCGTGCCAGCGCGCCTATCGCATCGCTGACCAGCACGGCGAGCAGCCCGACGATCACGCCGCCCTGCAGCACGAACGCCGTGTTCGAGGTCTGCAGGCCCGCGATGATGACATCGCCGAGCCCGCGCGCGGCAACCGTCGACCCGATCGTCGCGGTACCGAGATTGATGACGACCGCGAGCCGGATGCCGTTCACGATCACCGGAAACGCGAGCGGCAGCTCGACCGACACCAGTTGCTGCCAGCCGCTCATCCCCATCCCGCGCGCGGCGTCGACGACGTCGCGCGGCACGTCCTCGAGTCCCGCGATCGTGCTCTCGAAAATCGGCAGGAGCCCGTACAGGACGAGCGCGATCAGCACGGGTTTCAACCCGAAGCCGACGGCCGGCACCGCGAGCGCGAGTACGGCGACCGGCGGAAAGGTCTGGCCGATGTCGACGACGCTGCGCGCAACCGGCAGGAAATCCGCGCCGGCGGGCCGCGTGACCGCGATGCCGGCCGCGATCGCGACCAGCATGCCGATCAGGCTCGACAGCGCGACGGTGCCGAGGTGTGCGAGCGTGAGGTCGAGCAGGCTCGCGCGATCGTAGATGACCGGCGCGCCGTTGTCCGCGAACGGCGCGAACACGCCCTGCAGCCACGCGGGACGCAACAGCAGCACGAGCAACAGCGCGAGCGCGGCCGCGCGCGCGACGTACGCGGGCAGCCGCCGCGGCACGGGTGAGTGCGCGGGCCGCGTCGTCATGCGGGCTTCCTCGCGTGTGCGCGGATCGCGCCGAGCGTAATGCGGCGCGCATCGCGCCCGTTGCCGTCGTCGACCGGCAATGCGTCGACGCCGCGCCACAGCAGCTCGGACACCGCGTCGCGCAGCGTGCGCGTCGCGGCGATCGGTTCGCCGTCGGCGTGACCGGATTCGGCCACCGCATCGATCGGCGTCAGCGCGAGCAGGCGCAGCGGCCGGTCGACGCCCGCGACGAGCTGTTCGACCACGCCTGCCGCCGGCTTGCCGAGAATCTCGGCCGGCGACGCGACCTGCAGCAGCCGGCCGCCGTCCATCACCGCGATCGTGTCGCCGAGCTTCAGCGCTTCCTCGATATCGTGCGTGACGATCACGACCGTGATGCCGAGGCGGCGCTGCAGCGCGTACAGGTCGTCCTGCGCCTTGTTGCGGATGATCGGATCGAGCGCGCCGAACGGCTCGTCCATCAGCAGCATCGCGGGCTCGGCCGCGAGCGCGCGCGCGACGCCGACGCGCTGCTGCTGGCCGCCCGACAGTTCGTGCGGCAGCTTGTCCGCGAATTCGGACGGCGCGAGGTGAAACAGTTCGAGCAGTTCACGCACGCGCGCGTCGATGCGCGCGGCCGGCCAGCCGAGCAGGCGTGGCACGGTCGCGATATTGCGCGCGACGCTCCAGTGCGGGAACAGGCCGTGCCCCTGGATCACGTAGCCGATGCGCCGCCGCAGTTGCTCGGGCGGAACGCCCGCGGTGTCGACGCCGTCGATGCGGATCGTGCCGCTGGTCGGCGCGATCAGCCGGTTGATCATCCGCAGCAGCGTCGATTTGCCGCTGCCCGATGCGCCGACGAGCGCGGTAATCGTGCCTTGCTTCATCGTCAGCGACACGTCGTCGACGGCGGCGATGTCGCCGAAGCGTTTGCCGATGCGTTCGATCTCGATCATGCAGTACGTCCCTTCGCGAGCGTGGTCGCGGCTTCGAACACGACGGCGGCTGCCAGCGCGAGTGCGATCGTCGGGATCGCACCGAGCAGCACGAGATCGGCGGCCGATTGCCCGATCCCCTGGAAGATGAAGGTGCCGAAGCCGCCGCCGCCGATCAGCGCGGCGACCGCGGTCAGGCCGATGTTCTGCACGAGCACGATGCGCACGCCGCTCAGGATCACGGGCAGCGCGAGCACGAGGTCGACGCCCAGCAGCCGCTGCGCGCGCGTCATGCCCATCGCGCGTGCCGCTTCCGTCACATGCGGCGGCACCTGCTCGAGTCCGACCACGACGCTCGACGCGATCGGCAGCAGCGAGTAGAGAAACAGCGCGAGCACGGCCGGCGCGACGCCGATCCCGCGGATGCCGAGCTCGGCCGCGAGCGGCACGTGCGCGGCGAGCAGGCCGAGCGGCGCCATCATCAGCCCGTACATCGCGATGCTCGGGATCGTCTGCACGATATTGAGCACCGGCATCACGACGGTGCGGACCGGTGCGATCCGCGCGCACGCGATGCCGAGCGGCAGGCCTGCGACGAGCGCGGCCGCGACCGAGCCGCCCGCGAGCGATACGTGCCGGATGGCCTCGCGCCAGAAGTCGTCGTTGCGCACCGCGTATTCGCGCATCACGGAAAGGCCGTCCCACCAGCCGCTCGCGAGCGGCACCGATATCGCCGCGATCGCGACGGCGAGCGCGACGAGGCGCCGCCACGGGCCGAATGCGAGCCGCGCGAGCGCGTCCGCGACGAGCACGGCCCACGCGAACAGCAGCAGCCAGACGCCAGCCGCGGGCGACACGCGCGCGAGCATGTCGTCGGGCGCGACGACGTGCGCCGCGGCCGCGCCGACCGCATAGGCGAGCGTCGCGAGCCACGTGCAGCCGGCCGCGAGCCGCCAGGCGGGGCGGCTCGCCGTCATTGCCCACAGCGCGCCGACGATCCACAGCGCGGCGAGCGCGGCACCTTGCGCGGACGGCAGTGCGGCGAATACCGACAGCCCCGTGCCGGCCGCGATGCGGTTCGGCCGCAGTACCATGAACGGCATGCCGACCACCGCGACGATCGTCAGGATACCGATCAGGATGCCGACCTTGTCGAGCGTGATGCGCCGCGCGGACGCCACGGCGCGACCCGTCACTTGACGAAGCCCTTCGACTTCAAGTAGCTCTTGGCCACGCCGGCCGCCGGTTCGCCATTGATCTGGATGCGCGCGTTCAGCGTCTGCAGCGTCTTCAGGTCGAGGCTCGCAAACACGGGCTTCAGGTAGTCGGCGATCTGCGGATGCGCCTTCAGCACGGCTTCGCGAATCACCGGCGTCGGCGCATAGACGGGCTGCACGTGCTTGTCGTCGTCGAGCACGGCGAGGCCGCTCGATGCGATGCCGCCGTCGGTGCCGTACACCATTGCAGCGTTCACACCGTCGGTCTGGTTCGCGGCGGCCTTGATCGTCGCGGCGGTATCGCCGCCGGACAGCACGACGAGCTGGTCGGGTTTCAGCTTGAAGCCGTACGCCTTCTCGAACGACGGCAGCGCGGATGCGCTGTTCACGAATTCGGCCGACGCGGCAAGTTTCACCTTGCCGCCGCCCGCGATCCACTTGCCGAAATCGGAGAAGGTCTTCAGGTGCCGCGATTGCGCGACGGGCGCGAGCACGGCGACGCCCCACGTATTGTTCGCGGGCGCCGGTGTGAGCCAGACGAGATGGTTCGCCGCGTAGTCGAGCTTCTTCGCGGTGTCGTAACCCTGGCTTGCGTTCTTCCACGCGGGATCGTCGGCCTTGTTGAAGAAGAACGCGGCGTTGCCCGTGTATTCGGGGTAGATGTCGATCTCGCCGCTCGTCAGCGCCTTGCGCACGATCGGCGTCGTGCCGAGTGCGATCTTTTCGGTGACGGGGATGCCGTGGGCCTTCAGCACCTGCGCGATGACGTTGCCGAGCAGGTTGCCTTCGGTATCGATCTTCGACGACACCACGACGGGCGTGTCGGCATGCGCACCGGGCGCGACGACGGCGGCGGCGAGCGTGAGGCCCAGGATCCGGGCGGGCAGGGCGAGTTTCATCGAGGCCAATCTCCAGGACGGGGGCGTACGCCGAAAGTTACTTGACTGAGCCGGCTTTGGCAAACCGCGTGCGGCGGCGTGCCCACAGCCCGTGTGGGGATTACCCGCATCCGTCATGCGGGCTTGTTACACTGGAATCCGTTCCCGCCTGCGGACAATTGCTGACATGAAGCCAGAACTGCTGGTCCTCATCGCATTGCGCGGCGATGCGCATCGCGAGATCGCCGCGTCGTTCGACGTGCGCTATGCCCCGACCGCCGAAGAACGCGAACGCGCGATCGCCGAATACGGCGGCACGATTCGCGCGGTGCTGACCAACGGCAGCACGGGTCTCGCCGCTGCCGAGATCGACCGGCTTCCGCAGCTCACGTTCGTCAGCGCGCTCGGCGCGGGTTACGAGCATATCGACGTCGCACATGCGAAGGCGCGCGGCATCACGGTCGTCACGGGCGCGGGCACCAACGACGATTGCGTCGCCGACCACGCGTTCGCGCTGTTGCTCGCGGCGGTGCGCGATGTCGTGAGGCTCGATGCGAAAACGCGCGCGGGCGTGTGGCGTGACGGGCTGCCGATGCCGCCGAACGTATCGGGCAAGAAGCTTGGCATCGTCGGGCTCGGCAAGATCGGCGAGAAGTGCGCGCGCCGTGCGGCCGGCTTCGACATCGAGGTCGGCTATCACAGCCGTTCGCGGAAGGACGCTGCGCCATACCGCTATTTCGACCGGCTCGACGCACTCGCGCAGTGGGCCGATTTCCTGATCGTCGCGACGCCGGGCGGCGCGGGCACCCGGCACCTGGTCGATCGCGCGGTGCTCGACGCGCTCGGCCCGGGCGGTTTTCTCGTCAACGTGTCGCGTGGCAGCGTTGTCGATACCGCTGCTTTGGCGGACGCGCTGCGCGAAGGACGCATCGCGGGCGCGGGGCTCGACGTGTACGAAGGCGAGCCGGAGCCGCCGCGCGCGTTGACCGGTCTCGACAACGTCGTGCTGACGCCGCACATGGGCGGCTGGTCGCCGGAGGCGCTCGACCGGTCGGTCCAGCAGTTTCTCGACAACGCCGCCCGGCATTTTGCCGGGCAGGCGGCGCTGACACCATTGTGAGCGTGCGGTTCTCCGGTCAGGCCGCGGTCGATCGGAGCTGTGCAGAACGGCAGCAAGCGGCCATGTGAATTCGTTGGCGACGCGCATCGGCGTCGCGTATTCGGACATGCACTACCGGCTCGGCCGCAGGTTTGAGGATCTCGATCACCACGGCTGCATGTTCGTCGCGCAGCCGCTCGTGCGCGGCCGGCATCTCGACCTCACCGCGCGGGTTCAGTACGAAAACAGGAATCATGTTCGCCGGTCTGGAACGGCACGCCGTCGCGGCGGCGGAGCAACAACGCGTTGCTCGGCTGAACCGATGAACCGCGCACCGCCGGGCAACGCGCAAGCGAAGCACGGGGTGCGCGGCCACATTACAGCGTCAGGACGACACGAGCGGCACCGTGACCGACGTGCCTGCCGGATCGAGCGCGAGACCCGTGCCCGGGGTCGGCCGCAGCGTCGCCTCGTTGTCGCTCGACAGCACGACGAGGCCGAGCTTGTGACCCGCTTCGAGCTTGTAGTCGCGCGGCATGAACGTCAGCTTCAGGTCATACGGCATCCCCGGCAACACGGGCTCCGAGAACCAGTCCGACAAGCGATTGCGCGGATCGGTCCATGCCCGCGTGACGATCGTCGCCGTGCCGTCCGGCGCGCGGTCGACCAGCAGCGCCGTCACGTTCGCGACGCCGGTGAAGGTCAGCCGCACGCGGGCGGTCGCGGTGCCGGACACGCGCGTCGCGGCCGTGAACGGGGCCGTCTCGAAGCGGCCGCGATGCTCGCCGGTCGTGGCGTTCGCCAGCGTGAGCGCGGGGATCGACGCATCGTCGGTGAAGCGCGCGAGCGGGCCGCCGCTCGGCATCCGCAGCAGCGTGCCGGTGCCGGTGCCGTCGCCGCCCGCGAAATACGCGACCGGCGTGGCGTGCCGCGCGGCCCAGTCCGCTTCTTTCAGCAGCGTGCCGTCGGCCTGCTCGACCACCGCGCGCGGATCGCGGTCGACGCCGTTGTCGATGCCGATCAGGTAGCGCGTGAACCAGCGGTTCACCTCCGCGGTCCACGCTTCGGCCATCGCCGGCACGCGGGTCGGGTCGGTATGCTTCAGCCGATGCAGCCATAGCTGCGTCGGCACGCCCTGACGCCGCATCGCGAGATACCACGACGTCGACTGGTCGGTACGCACGTTGTCGTCGGTCAGCCCTTGCGCGACGAGTGCCGGCGCGACCGCGTGCGCGGTCGGGATGTCGCGCGCGGCCCAGAACGGCGAGTAGTTGCCCGTCTTGCGGTCTTCCTGCTGCAGCGCCTCGTCGATCAGGTGCGTGCAGCGCTCCGGATGCGCATTCGTCAGCAGCGCCTTGATATAGACGTCGACGTCCTCGCCCTGGTAGCCCTCCGGCGCGCGCACGAGCCCGCCCGAGCGGTAGTAGCCGTACATGTTCGACAGTCCGGCGACCGGCACGATTGCGTCGAGCCCGCGCGTGCGCAGGCTCGCGACCATCTTCGGCAGCGTGCCGTCGTACGACACGCCGTACATGCCGACGTGGCCCGTCGACCAGTTCGCGACGACCGGCTTGCCGTTCGCATCCTTGGCGGTCGCATCGCGGCCGAGCCAGCGGATCACCGACGCCATCGCGACGGATTCGTCGCGCGTGAGGATCGTGGGGCAGCCGTCGGAACCGGCGGTGCCGAGCGAATCCGCATAGACGATCGTGAAGCCGCGCTGCACGAAATAACCTTCGATCCATGAACGGCCGGCCGCGGCCGCTTCGAGTTGCTGCAGCATCCGTACTTGCGGCGCGGCGGCCATGATCCGCGCGGACGCGCCGCCGGGGGCGGCTGCCGCCGCGGCGGGATGCGGCGTGCCGTCGAGTTCGACGTCGACGTCGTGGTTGGGGCTGTCGGCGAGCCCGGCGTAGTACGGGCTCGCGAGCACGATGACCGGCGTGCGCGCGCCGTTGGCGGTTTCGGACGGACGCACGATGCGCACGTGAATGCGGTCGCGCGTACCGTCGCCGTCGGAATCGACCGGCGTGTCGACCCACGCGTTCTCCTCGATCGTGCCGCCGGACAGCGACGGTTGTACCTGGCCGTTGCTGATCACCGGCCGGTAGCGTCCGCCGCTGGCCGGATTCGCATACGGAACGCCGGAAGGCGACACGCGCCCCGATGCGTTGTCTGCCGATGCGGCGCCATCGCCCTGTTGATCCTGACCTTGGCCCTGCGCGAATGCGGACACGCCCGCCACGCTGCCGCCGTCGTCACCGCCGCACGCGGCGAGCGTCGCCGCTGCGACGAGCGCGGGGAGCCATGCGCGACGCGATCCTCTGAAATGAAATTGCATTGCCGACCTCGTTCTTGTGATTGTGTGTGGACGACCAGTCCGCGATACACCCCCTGCGGGCCGGGCCGATTACTGCCTGCAACGAAGAGGAAACTGCACCATCGGGAAAGCGGCAGCGCCACGCATGCGCGTCACGCAGGACTGCGAATCAAATGCACGGTGCATGCCGCGCGTCCTTCCAGCTGAAACGGAACGACATCACTCGATGAAACGGGGATGTTGCGAGCTGCGGTGCTGCGCTGCGGAAACACGACGCGACGCGCGTGCGGCGACGGAATGAAACGGATCGGCGGTTTCGGCCGCGCCGCGCATCGTGATGGCTTGCCGGTTCGCGTTTGCTTTCCGGAAGCTTGCGCAAAACTTATCTCAGTGAAATCGTCGTGTCAAACTTTTTTAACCGAGGGTAAATAAAGTTTCGGCGCGTTGCCGATGCGGGGCGTGTGGTGCGATGGCGAGGCGCATGTTCGGCGACGTGCTTGCGGTTGCTCCGTGTCGCATCGCCCGATGCAAAACGGGCGATGACGAATCGTATTCGCCACCGCCCGCCCGTTACGTGCCGTCAGCCTTCCTTCCAGTCACGCAGTCATGAACGCATGCGCGCCGTCACCTGTCGTCGGCTTTCGCCTGCAGATCCTTCAATCCCTGAATCACGACCAACAGCGCGCGCCCGTGCTCGTCGGAGCCGTCCCAGGCGTCGACGATCGCGTCGCGCAGCAGATCGTTGTAACGGCGGCGTGCGGGGCCGGTATCGACGCCGTAGAAACTGCATAGCTTGTTGAATGGCGCACTGCGCCGCAGCCGATGCCCGTTCGACAGCCGCAGGCGCGAGACGGTCGGCTGGCTGACCCCGGAAAGTCGCGCGATTTCGCTGGACGAGCGCGTGTCCGCCATCAGACGGCGTAACAGGTCTTGTACAGGAAAATCGTGGTCCGGGGCTTCCATGCGATGCATTATACCTATACAGTTACGGTTGTTGAATGGGCTTGCTGTCACCAGCGAGGCTGTATCCCGAGAAAGTCGATGACACTGAAACACCTCCCTCCCACGTTCTGCTGGACAAAGATCGGTACCGAGTCCGGCGAGGAACTGCCGACCGTCGTGCTCCGCAAGGAATGGGAGCGCCGGCTCGGGGGCGGGCGTTTTCTGTGGGGCATCAACCAGCCGCTCGGCAGCAGCGCCCAAGTCGCCGCGCATCGCACGGGCTCGCTGCTCGCGCTGTTTTCGCCGGTCGCGTCGCGCCCGCGTTCGGGCGAGCGCAGGCGCGAGGACGCGCTGCTGTGGAATGCATGGGTCGATGCCAGCGGCCAGGTGCGGCCGCTGCCGCCGCACACGTTCATCGCGAGCCGCTCGACGCTGCCGTCGGGCCGGCGCCGCGAACAGCACTACGCGCTCGTCTGCGTATCGTCCACCGCGCTGACGGTCGGCACGCAATTGCGCGTGTTTCCCGATCACCTGCGCAGCGTGAGCACGGGCAAGCCGCTTGGCGTCGCGCAGGGCGCGGCCGTGGTCGACTGTATCGGGCGTGCGAAGGAGCAAACCGGCAAGAGCTATCCGCTCGCGCTGTCGGTCGAACTCGAAGCACCGTATTTCGTGCGGCTCGCGCAGCCGTGCGTGCTGAAGGCGCGCGATCTCGCCGACGTGAACAAGGCGACGCGGGCCGGCGATTTCGATCGCTTCGTCGAACTGGTCGCGCGCTTGCGCGGCCGATCGCCGACGGATGCCGTGCGCGGTGTCACGCGCGACCTGTTCGACGTGCCGCCGATCGAAACGGCGGCCGCCTACGTCGCGCCCACGCATGCCACGCGGCTGCGCAGCCGGCCGGCGGTCGAGCATCCGCGCGAGCTCACCGGCGATCTGTTCGATCTGTCGTCCGGTGAAGCGGCCGCGTTCGGCGGTCTCGCGCATCCGCGCATCGGGCGCGCGTGACGTTAGCGCCGCTCATGTGCGGCGCGTGATGCGGGCAGGAAAACTGATGCACGCGCAACGACACGGGCCAGTGTGGTTGCCATCTCGGCGCGCGCAAGAATTTGTTGCAATCTCGCCGTAGCGGATCGGCGAGCGTCGCGCGACAATCGCCAGGGAAGCACGCCGCACGGCGGGTGTGCGTCGACAGGCTGCCTGCCGTCGTTCACGCCGCCGACATGCGCAACACGCACACTGAGCGTCGGCTTGCTTCACACAGCAACCCTGAGGGAGAAGTGTCGATGTCGACCCACATCTGTTCGCGGGAAGCACGGGCTGCACAACGCTTCGTCGAAGCGACGCGTAACGTGGATCAGGCGTTTCGCGCCGTGCGCGGCGAAAGCGACGACGACATCTCGTCCGGCGAATATGCCCGCGCGATGTCGCGTCTCGATCGTGCGCTGGACGAACTGGCGCGTGCGCAGGAATTCTTCGATCGCGTGGTGAACGCCGACGCGGCGCACGGCAACTGAATTCGCGGCTTCCGCTTCCGCTTTTGCGTTCGCAGCCGTCGCTTTCCGTTTTTCGTTTTCGTTTGTTTGCCGCGTCGCGCTAAGCCCGGCGTGCCGACGCGCCACCGCGTCGGCAGACGAACCTCACACCTTTCGCCCTTCGACCGGATAGCCGGGATCCGTATAACCGTGCGTCGACGCATGTCCCGGCGGCACCAGCGAATCGACGAAGCGTTCGTCGTCCGGGTCGAGCTCGAGCGTCAGCGCATCGATGTAGCTGTCCCAGTGCGCCTCGGTGCGCGGCCCGGCGATCGTCGAGCTGACGATCCGGTTCTTCATCACCCACGCGAGCGCGAACGCGACGGACGTCGTGCCGCGCGCCGCCGCATGCGCGGCCACCTGCTGCGCGATGTGCAGCGACTCGGGCCGCCATTCCGTCTGCTGGATGCGCCGGTCGCCGCGGCCCGCACGCGAATCGGCGGGCGGTTGCGTGTCCGGTGCGTATTTGCCGGTCAGCACGCCGCGCGCGAGCGGGCTGTACGGAACGACGCCGATGCCGTAATGCGCAGCCGCCGGCAGCTGTTCGACTTCGGCCGTGCGATCGACCAGGTTGTACAGCGGTTCGCTCGCCACCGGGCGATCGATGCCGAGCTGGTCGGCGACGCGCACGATTTCGGCGATGCGCCAGCCTTTGAAGTTCGACAGCCCGACGTAGCGCACCTTGCCTTGGCGGATCAGGTCGGCCACCGCGCGCATCCCTTCCTCGAGCGGCGCATCGGTCAGCGTGCGATGAAAATACAGGATGTCGATGTAATCGGTGCCGAGCCGCTTCAGGCTCGCGTCGACCGATTCGTAGATCCATTTGCGCGACTGGCCCTGACGGTTCGGCCCGGCATCCGGTCCGGCCGGATAGCCGAACTTCGTCGCGACGACCCAGCTGTCGCGATGCCTTGCGATCGCACGGCCGACGATTTCTTCCGAGCGTCCGGCGTGATAGACGTCGGCCGTGTCGATGAAGTTGACGCCCTGGTCGAACGCCTTGTCGATGATGCGCGCCGACGTCGCTTCATCGGTTTCGCCGCCGAACATCATCGCGCCGAGACACAGCGGCGACACCTTCAGCGCGCTGCGCCCGAGATAGCGGTAATCCATGCAAGAGGCTCCGTGCGGGCGAGCGCCCGCGTTGGTTCAGGTCGGTTGAATCAGCGCGCGCGTCACGCCTGCACGCCCGCTTCGTCGAACACGCGCTTCGCGATCGGCAACGCCGAGCTGGCGGTCGGCCAGCCCGAATAGAACGCGAGGTGCGTGATCGCTTCGATCAGTTCGTCGCGCGTGATGCCGTTGTCGAGCGCTTTCTTCAGATGGAACGGCAGCTCGTTCACGCGATACAGCGCGACGAGGCTCGCGACCGTGATCAGGCTTCGATCGCGCGGCGACAAGCCGGGGCGTTGCCACACGTCGCCGAACAGCACGTTGTCGGTGTAGTCGGCGAGCGCCGGTGCGATTGCGCCGAAGGCCTGGCGCGCGGCGGAAGTCGGTTCGGACATCGATGGCTCCGGAGGACGTTGAAGACATCGACGATGGTAGCCACCGACGTGCTTATCGATAATCCCCAGGAATGCGCATGCACTTATCGAACCGGTTCATGAATGGCCGGGATGGCGCAGTGCATCGACGATCAGCGCGAATGCGCGAGACGATTGCCGCCGGCTCGCGTAGTACAGGTGATGGCCTGGAAACGTCGGACACCAGTCGTCGAGCACGCTGACGAGCCGGCCGGCCGCGACGTGCGGCGCGGCGAGTTCGGCCGGCACGTAGGCGAGGCCGTAGCCGGCGAGCGCCGCGTCGAGCATTTCATAGGTGCCATTGAACGTGACCTGGCCGTCGACGCGCACCTGCAGCGTGTCGTCGCCGCGCGCGAGTTCCCACGCGTACAGCGCGCCGTGAGTCGGCAGGCGCAGGTTGATGCAGTCGTGCGCGACGAGATCCTGCGGCGTCGCGGGCGGCTCGCGTTCCGCGAAATACGCGGGCGCGCCGACGATCGCCATTTTGAGGTCGGGCGAGATGCGTACCGCGATCATGTCCTTTGCGACCTGGTCGCCGAGCCGCACGCCGATGTCGAAGCGTTGCGCGACGATGTCGGACAGCCCGTAGTCGGTTACGAACTCGACCTTCAGGTCGCGGTAGTCGTGCAGGATCGGCGACAGCCTCGGCCACAGCAGCGTGCGGATCACGTAGTCGGTCGCATTGATGCGCACGGTGCCGGCCGGCTTGTCGCGCAGCTCGGCGAGCGCCGACAGTTCGTCCTCGATTTCGTCGAAGCGCGGCGCGAGATTCTGCAGCAGGCGCTCGCCGGCTTCGGTCGGCGCCACGCTGCGCGTCGTGCGCGTGAGCAGTCGCACGCCGAGACGCGTCTCGAGCGAGCGGATCGTATGGCTGAGTGCGGATTGCGACACGCCGAGCCGGGCGGCCGCACGCGTGAAGCTGCGCTCGCGCGCGACGGCGATGAAGGCCAGCAAGTCCGCAAAGTTGTCGCGCGGCATGGAGGAAGTCGGGTGGTCGATGCCTGCGCATCCTACCATCGGGCTTGCCGAGCGATACGCCGCCGCGCGTCAGCCGGCCTGCGTCATGCGCGCCGGATGGCCCGCGAAGCGGGTGTGCGGATCGTACGCATAGCCGCCGTGCTGGAACGACGTCGCGAAGAACCGCATCTGGTAGCCGATCGCATGCGCCCAGTAGTCCCACGTATGGCCGCCCGGACGCTCCGCATAATCGTGCGGCACGCCGAGCGCGACGAGCCGTTCGTGCAGCGTGCGGTTCGAGCTGACGAACGCGTCGTCGCGGCCGCAGTCGATCGTCAGGTCCAGATGCGCGCGGACGAACGCGCGCGCGCTTTCGACGATCGCGTTGCGGTTCCAGAACGACGCATGGCGGCCGGGGTCGCCGAATACGTGGTCGATGCCGGGTTCGTCCTCGCAGCAGCGCGGATCGACCGCGCCGCTGATGCTGCCGACCGCGCCGAATGTGTCGGGCCGGTCGAGCGCGATGCGCAGCGCGCCGAAGCCGCCCATGCTGAGCCCGGTGATCGCGCGCGCGCCCTTGGTCGCGATCGTCCGGAAGTGCATGTCGACATAGGACACGACTTCGTCGCCGACGAAGGTTTCGTAGCGGCTGCCCGAGTCGAACGGGCTGTCGATGTACCAGCTTTCGTGTCCGCCGTCCGGCATCACGAGGATCACGCGGTAGCGATCGGCCAGCGCGGCGATGCGGGTGTTCGCGGTCCAGTCGGTGTGGTCACCGCCGGAGCCGTGCAGCAGGTAGACGACCGGAAAGCGTTCGACGCCGCGTTCCGGGCCGTGGCGCAGGCGTGCGTAGTCGTCGGGCAGCACGACGGTCGCCTTGAGCGTCTCGTTCATCGCGGCACTCGGAATCGCGACGACCCGCGCCTGAAAGGCGATGGCCGGGCCCGCGACGGCGAGCAGCAGCACTAGCCACAACGCGCGTATCAGGTTCATTGAGCCTCGCTTCGGGAAAACCCTGTCCGGAGACTCTAGCAACCGCGCCTTTCAACCATATTTCGGCGAAACCTACGGGTTGTCAGGTGGCTGGCGCGCGGCCGGGCGCGTCAGCCGAGACAGCGCGCGAGCGTTTCCCGCAATGCGGCGGGCCGCTCGGCTGGTATCAGGTGCCCGCAGCCGTCGATCGTTTCGAAGCCGGTACAGCGTGCGAGCGCCCAGTCCGGCACATGCCAGCCCGCACGCGAGCGTTCGCCGGCGACGAGCCACACTGGATGGCGCTCGAATACTTCAGCGAGCGCCTGCAGATAACCGGATTCGCCGGTCGTCGCGACGACCGAGCGGCCCATCGCGCGCAGCGTCGATGCCGGCTGATGCGCAAGCCAGCGGCGCGCGTCGTCGAGCTGGCGCGGCGACGGTTCGTCGATCGCGCCGCGCAGCCAGCCGAGCGGGTCGCCGCGCAGTTCGTCGAGCATCGCGTCGGCGTGAGCGGGCGACATGCGGCCGACCGACGCCGACCAGAACGCATCGTCGAGCGTGAAGTTGCCTTCGACGTTGGCGATCCGGCGCACGCGCGCCGGATGCGCATGCGCGAACAGCATCGCGATCGCGCCGCCCACCGAGTGACCGACGAGGTCGACCGGCTGCGCGCCGTAGTGCGCGTCGACGGCCTGCCGCACGTGCTCGACCTGCGCGGCGAGCGTGATCGCGTCGAACGGCGCGGCGCGGTGGATACCGTAGCCGAGCAGGTCGGGGGCGAGATGCGGGCCGGGCCATTCGGGCACGTCGAACGTACCGATGAAACCGTGGACGAAGACGACGGGCGGGGTGGGGGCGCTCATTCGGCGGCCTGGGAAGCAAGGGGCGGCAATTCGAGTTCGGCGAGCAGTTCGTCGAGTTCGAGCACGTGCGTGAGGTCGTGGTCGAGCAGTTCGCGCACGAGTTCGTCGAGCGACATCCGGCGCATGCCGTCGCGCAGCCCGCAGCGTGCGAGTTCAGACGGTTGCAATGCGGCCGCGGTCGCGCACAGCGCGGCGCGTCCGGTGCGGAATGCGGCGAGCGCGTCGTCGAGCGGCTGGGCGAGGTAGTCGCGCTGCGCGGCGAGAGCGGTGCCGTCGACGGACGCGATCACCGGCAACTCGTGCGCGCGCACGGCATCGATGCGTTCGGCGAACACCGCATCGAGGTCGCGCAGGTGGCACGCATGTTCGACGAGCGAGAAGCCCGTGCCGGCCGGGCGGCGCGTGACGAGCGCGGCGGGAACGTGCGCGGCATACGCGGCGATCCGGGCAGGCATCGCGGCCAGCGCGGCGACGACGTCGGCGAACGGGCGCACCTGCGGATATGCGCTGAATACCGCGCCGTAGCTGAACAGCGCGCCGCCGAGCCGGCCGCGCGGCTGTACGACGTCGTGCCCGTGACGGCGCATCACGTCGGCGACCATCGCGCCGCAAAATTGCCGGGCCGTCGTGTCGGCTTCGATTTCGGGGAATTTGCGCGCGATCTCGTGCTGGATCGCGCCGATCGCGGCGACGCCGACACGCGACAGCGCCGCGAATTCAACATAGCGCTCGGGCTGCGCGATCAGCGCTTCGAGCTGCGCGCCGAGCGGCGTCGCGCGAAAACGGTCGAAACGGGAATGCATGACGATAGAGCCTCGCCGAGTAACGTAACAAAACGATACGTTACTCGGCGGGGTGCCGTCAATCTCCGGGGATCCATTTGTTCAGAGGATCCAGCCGGCACACCCGCACCCCTACCGCAGCGGCACCCGGCCCGGCTCACGCGTCGTGCTTGCCGTCCATCTCCGCGCGCAGCCGTGCTTCCTGTTCCTGAAGCTCCGGCGTGAATGCTTCGCCGAAGTCCTCCGGCGAGAAGATCGGACGGATCTCGATGTCCGACTCGGTCGGCATCGGATTCGGGCAGCGCTTGACCCATTCGACGGCTTCTTCCATCGAATTCACCTGCCACAGCCAGTAGCCGGCGATCAGTTCCTTGGTCTCGGCGAACGGGCCGTCGACGACGGTCCGGTCCTTGCCGGAGAAGTGCACGCGCTTGCCGCGCGAACTCGGATGGAGGCCTTCGCCGGCAAGCATCACGCCGGCTTTCACGAGTTCCTCGTTGTACCGGCCCATCGCGGCCAGCAGTTCGGTATCGGGCATCGCGCCCGATTCGGAAGAGGCCGTTGCCTTGACGATCACCATGACGCGCATTGTTGTTGCTCCTTGAACGGGAAAGGGGGAAATCCGCTATCGGCCGGCCGTGGGGCCGGCAAATCGATCGGTTACGACACTACGACGCGCGACGATCGCGCGAATCGACATCGCGCACAAAAAAATTCCGGTGTGACCGGTGACCGATGACCTGTGAAGCGCCGCGGCGTATTCGACGTCGTCCGTGCGGCAGGTGGTGCCGGAAAGATCCCGGCTGGACGACCGGCTCCGTGGCCGGCACAGGCGCGCGCATGCCGGCACGTCAGCCGCTCACGCCGCCTTTGTGTGCGCGTCGAGCATGTCGCGGATCCGGGTCGCGAGTTCGTCGCGGCGGTACGGCTTGCTGAGCAGCATGACGCCGGGGTCGAGCCGCCCGGAGTGGAAGATCTCGTCGCGCGTGTAGCCGGACGTGAACAGCACGGGCAACGGCGGCGTGCGCTGGGCGGCGCGGCGCGCGAGTTCGCCGCCCTTGATGCGGCCCGGCATGATCACGTCGGTAAACAGCAGGTCGATCGCCGTGTCGCAGTCGAGTATCTGCAGCGCGGCTTCGCCGTCGGACGCGGTGAGCACCTTGTAGCCGAGCTGCGTGAGCATGTCGACCACGGTCAGCCGGACCTCCGGGTCGTCCTCGACGACCAGGATGGTTTCGCGGCCGCGCGCGGCGTCGTGCTGCGGCGCGCGGGCAGGCTCTTCGGTGCAGACATCGTGACAGCGCGGAAACGTGAGCCGTACTGTGGTGCCCTGGCCCGGCGTGCTTTCGATCGACGTATGGCCGCCGCTTTGCTTGACGAAACCGAACACCATGCTGAGCCCGAGCCCGGTGCCTTCACCGTCCGGCTTGGTCGTGAAGAACGGTTCGAACACGCGCTCGAGCACGTCCGCCGTCATGCCGGCCCCCGTATCGCTGATCTCGAACGTCACGTATTCGCCGGCCGGCAACGGCGAGCGCGGTGCGCCGCCGGCCGGCGCGGGGTGCGCGTCGTTGTACGCGGCAATCGTCAGCGTGCCGTCGCCGCCCATCGCATCGCGCGCATTGATCGCAAGATTGAGCAGCGCGTTCTCGAGCTGGTGCCGGTCGGCGAGCACGTTGCCGACGTCGGGCGCCAGCGCGGTGACGATCCGCACGGTTTCGCCGAGCGCGCGGTGCAGCATCTCGCTCATCCCGTCGATCAACTGGTGCGGATTGAGCACCGTCGCCGACAACGGCTGGCGGCGCGCGAAGGCCAGCAGGTGCGACGCCAGTTGCGCGCCGCGCCGCACCGCGTTGTTCGCACTTTCGATTCGCGGCTGCGCACTCGCGCGCTCGCCGAGTTCGACGGCCAGAATCTGCAGGTTGCCGCTGATCACCTGCAGCACGTTGTTGAAGTCGTGCGCGATGCCGCCGGTCAGGCTGCCGATCGCCTCCATCTTCTGTGAATGGCGCAACTGTTCCTCGACCGCCGCGCGCTCGGCGATCGCATCGGCCACGCGTTGCTCGAGCGTTTCGGTCAGGCGGCGCAGCGCATCGTTGGACGACTGCAGCGCCGCTTCCGCCTGTTCGCGATGACGCGTGGCGAGCACGCGTTCGGTCGTCTCGATCACGACGGCGAGCACGCCGCCCGGTGCGCCATCGTCGTCGGGCAGTGGGCTGTAATGCAGATCCATCCACACGTCTTCGGGGCGTCCGCTGCGCAGCAGCACGAGCTCCTTGTCGCGATACGACAGCGTGCCGCCCGCGAGGCAGGTGTTCATCACGTTGCGATTGAACTCGGCGACCTCGGGCCAGCCGAGCTCGACCGGCTGGCCGAGCAGATAGGGGTGGCGTCCGCCGGCGAACCCGGCATACGCGTCGTTGTAGATCATATAGCCGGGCCGGCCCCACAGCATCACCAGCGGCAGCGGCGACGCGAGCACGGTGCGCACGGCCGCGACGAGGCTCGCCGACCACCTGTCGAGCGGGCCGAGGCCGGTCGACGACCAGTCGAAGGCGGCGACGCGCCGAGCCATTTCACCTTCCCAGCCCGGGCAATCATGATGCTGCGCGAACAATTCGGCATGCATGGAAGTGCTCCGTTAATGACATGGCGGCCGCGGCCTGGCGCGGCGAGTCGCGGGAGCCGATTCATTCTAGTGCAGATCGATCGCGCGGCGGGGCTCCGGAATCGCCTGTCAAAACTGGTATGCTGACCAGCATCACGTTCATGTGGAGGGCGCCATGGCAACGAAGGAAGTCTCGAAGAAAAAGTACCTCAAGATCCTGAACAAACGCCTGCGGGCCGAGCCCGATGCGCCGGCCGGCGCGTCGTTCGTGTTCTTTCCGATCGGCGCGAAGGCCCGGCATGCGACGGGCGTCGTGTCCGGCGAGCCGCACAGCAAACGTGAACTCGCGGTGATGGCCGCGATCCAGAGCAAGGCGGCCGCCGAATTCGTCGTGACCGGCGTCTGACCGGCCACGGCCGACCGCACGCCGCAGCGCATGCGCGCTACGCCGCCGCGGCCGCCTCGCAGTGGGCGATGACACCGGCGATCACGCGCGGAATGTCGTGCGTGATCGCCGGGCCGTGCATCGGCAGGATGATGTCGAGATCGAGCGCCTGGATGCGGCGCAGCGCGTTCGCCAGGTGTGCGAGCGACGGCAGGTAGTCGGAGCGGGTGATCGCATCGAGGATCGCGGGCAAGGGATCGTCGGTGTCTTCCCGGCCGAAGCGCATCAGGATGTCCGACGACAGCAGCGCCTTGTACGCCGGCAGATACACGACGAGCGCGTCCCACTGATGCACGTGCTTCGTGAAGACCGGCACGACGCCGGTGCCCGACAGTGTCGTCGGCTCGCCATCCTTCAGCGGAATCGCGCGTACGCCGAACACGTCGGCGAGCCCCCATGTACACATCGGATGTCCGTACGCGACGAGCGCCGGGTTGGCCGCGAGGAAATCGGGCAGCGCGCCCATTTCGTCGGCCTCGAAGTGCGGGACGATCACGCTGCTGACCAGCGACGGCGCGATGCCGACGGAGTCGAGCGCCGCGCTCAGCTGCGTGAAATTGGACCGGGTGCCCGTTTCGACGCACAGCACGTCGCCGTGCGGCGATCGTACGAAGAACTGGCTGAAGCACAGGTTCAGCGTGTCGACGTAGGTCGTGGCGCGAAACAGGCCGTCGCGGACGGCGTCGATTCGGCAGGCGCTCATCGGGGATCCTCGCGCAGGGAATGTGGCGGGCGCTGCGCCGCCCGTGCCCCGCTGGTTGCGGTGCGGCAGGCGGCAGCAGTCGATCTTCCGATTCAGTCTAGCAGCGTCGCTCCGGATGCGCGAACCGGGCGATCGCAGCGCGCGCCGTGCCGGGTACACGGCGCGCGCTGCGTCAGTTCTTCAGCTTGTAGCCGGTGCGGAACATCCACGCGACGATCGCGAGCAGGATCGCGAGGAACAGCGTGGTCGCCGCGAGGCTAATCCACACGTGCACGTCGGCCAGCCCGTAGAACGACCAGCGGAAGCCGCTGATCAGGTAGACGATCGGGTTGAACAGCGTGACGATGCGCCACGCGGGCGGCAGCATGTCGACCGAGTAGAAGCTGCCGCCGAGGAACGTGAGCGGCGTGATGATCAGGAGCGGCACGAGCTGCAGCTTCTCGAAGCTGTCGGCCCAGATGCCGATCACGAAGCCGAACAGGCTGAAGGTGATCGACGTCAGCACGAGGAACAGCACCATCCAGAACGGATGCAGGATGTGCAGCGGCACGAACAGCCCGGCCGTCGCGAGGATGATCAGCCCGAGCAGCAGCGACTTCGATGCGGCCGCGCCCACATATGCGATCACGATCTCCCAGTACGACACGGGCGCGGACAATATCTCGTAGATCGTGCCGGTGAAGCGCGGGAAGTAGATGCCGAACGACGCGTTCGAGATGCTCTGCGACAGCAGCGACAGCATCACGAGGCCCGGCACGATGAACGACCCGTAGCCGATCCCGTTCACGTCGCTGATGCGCGAGCCGATCGCCGAACCGAACACGACGAAGTACAGCGACGTCGAGATCACCGGCGCGATGATGCTTTGCATCAGCGTGCGGCGCGTGCGGGCCATTTCGGCGCGATAGATCGCGCGGATGCCGTGGAAATTCCAGTTCGCCATGTGCGTTACGCCCCTTGTGCGCCGTTGCGGCGGTTATCGATCAGGCTGACGAAAATATCCTCGAGCGAGCTCTGCGTCGTATGCAGGTCGCGAAAGCCGATGCCGGCCGAGCCGAGCGCATTGATCAGCTTCGCGATGCTCGCGTCGTCGCGCTGCGAGTCGTACGTATAGACGAGCGCGGCGCCGTCGTCCGCGCGTTCGAGCCCGAACGCGGCGAGTTCGGCCGGCACGGCCGTAAGCGGGTGTTCGAGCTGCACGGTCAACTGCTTCTTCCCGAGCTTGCGCATCAGCTCGCGCTTCTCTTCGACGAGCACGAGTTCGCCGCCGAGGATGATGCCGATCCGGTCGGCCATTTCCTCGGCTTCCTCGATGTAGTGCGTGGTCAGCAGGATCGTCACGCCGCTTTCGCGCAGCGAATCGACGAGCTTCCACATGTCGCGGCGCAGCTCGACGTCGACGCCGGCAGTCGGCTCGTCGAGGAACAGGATGCGCGGCTCGTGCGCGAGCGCCTTCGCGATCATCACGCGGCGCTTCATGCCGCCCGACAGCGTCATCAGCTTGTTGTCGCGCTTGTCCCACAGCGACAGCGCCTTCAGCGTCTTCTCGATGTGCGCGGGATCGGGTGCCTTGCCGAACAGGCCGCGGCTGAACGACACGGTCGCCCACACGGATTCGAACGCGTCGGTCGTCAGCTCCTGCGGAACGAGGCCGATCATTTCGCGCGCCGCGCGATACGCATCGCGGATGTCGTGGCCGCCGACCGTCACGCGGCCTTGCGTTGGCGTGACGATGCCGCAGATCGAGCCGATCAGCGTGGTCTTGCCCGCGCCGTTCGGCCCGAGCAGCGCGAAGATCTCGCCCGGGCGGATGTCGAGGGTCACGTGCTTCAACGCCTGGAAGCCGGACGCGTAGGTCTTGGAAAGGTCGGAGACGGAAAGGATCGGTTGCATGCTCACGGGTGGCACGGCCGCTCGGTCCGACGCCGCGCGCCGCGCGTGCCCGGCGCCGTCGCCGCGAAGCGGGTGGTGGCGGGGGCGGCATGGCGAACGGGCGTCATGTCGAACGGCGTTGTGGTGCGGGATCGCAGGACCGCCATATTAGCAATCGGAAGATGGAAATGCATTTCGATGGAAACGACATGCGATGCCGGTGCGGGATTCGCAGGAAATGCACGTGGGTCATTCAATAAAACGATGCTTTATTTGAATCGAGCGAACAATGCGCGTCGTTTTCGCTCTACCGGTGCGAGTCGACCGCCGTCGTTCCCATCCGCGTTGCACCGGGCGGGTATTTGTCTGAGCAAATAAATTGAAGGCTGTTTGAAAAACTGTCAAGCACCTTGAACTCACTAGGATTGCGCGATTCGGGCACGTTTGGAACTCTGCATCCATTTACTTGTGCGGATCGTCCGCTCATAGTCTCGACCAACGACGCATCACGATAACGAATCAAGCGTACGTACGGAGACCAATACATGAGACGCCTATCCGAGGGCCCGGCCGGACTGCCATGTCCGCGCTTTTCGCTGGATGCGGGCACGACGCGAGTCGCGTGCCGGCGTCATCGCATCGCGTTGCCGCTGTAGCGACGCACCCGATTCCGTTTCGATTGTCCCGCTGGCGCCGTGCCGCATGACGGCGCCGCCGGATAGCGCTTGCCTGCCGCGGCGGTCCTGATCGCATCTGCCGATCCGGCCGCGCGGCGCGCATTGCGCGCATCGTCATGCGCCGCGCACGCTCGCGGCGCAATACCAACCGGCGGGCCACGCAGCCCGTCCGAACGAGACCTGTCGTATCTGAAAAGGAGGGGTTGATGCTTTGCATTCCTGAATGGCGGAAGGCGATCCTGTCGTGCGCCGTGCTGGCGCTGCCGTTCGTCGCCGGTTGCGGCGGCGGCGACGATCCGGGCCCGATCAACGTGCCGCAGTGCTCGGGCAGCGCATGCGGGCCGAGCGGCGCCGAAACGACGCCGCCCGTCGTGACGAAGCTGTGTCCGGATTCGCTCGACTACACGACGACCTACACGGGCGGCGCCGGCAGCGGCGAATACGTGAAGGTGAAGTTCGACACGACCAGGCTCACCTATCAGATGCAGTTCCTCGAATCGTCGGTGCCGACGTCGGCGGGGCAGGTCAACGACACGCGCGCGGGCCTGACGATCAACGGCGCCTTCCATCATCCGACCAACCTGCCGACCGCCGAGCAGAACCGCTGCGCGTTCGTGCTCGACAGCGGCGCGACGAGCGACGGCGCGTATTCGGTGACGATCAAGCGCACCGATCCGCCGATGCTGTTCGTCGGGAACGGGGTGGTCGGCGGCGGGATTCCCGGCGCGACGATTCAATTCGACGGCATTCCGCTCGCGCCGGGTCTTTATATCGGCACCGTGCCGTCGCGCACGTTCGATTTCTATCCGTTCATCGGCTTTACCGACACCGAGACGGATTTCACCAAGGTGGCCGGCGTATACAACGAAGTCGGCATTCATCTGTCGCCGACCGGCAGCAGCTATCAGACCGCCACCCCGCAGGGCTGGCAGCCGGATGTCGTGAACTGGAACCAGACGCTCGGCGCGGACGGCACGTGCACGATCACGCCGGGCAGCGACTACTCGTGCCAGACGACCGGTACGCCGTGGACGCTGCGCAAGAACGCGGACGGCAGTGCCGACAACGTGTTCGTCAGCAGCGCGAAACCGGGCTTGCCGTATCCGTCGGCCGGCCAGGAGCAGCCGCTCGTGCTGCTGTCGCCGACCGAGGCGCATGGTGTGATGATCGTCGGCAAGCTGAACGGCGCGCTGATACCGATCGTGATTCGCGTCGGCTACTCGCACGCCGATGCGAGCAACCTGCTGGCGTCGGTCGCCGACGCGGAAGTCGGCATCTCGATGCTGTCTCCCGCGCGGTCCGTCGCGACCAATGTGCTGAAGGGCGGCTTCATCGGTGCGACGAGCGCCTCCGCGTGCGGGGTCGTGACGTCCAACGGCGTGTATGGCGCACCGGGGGTTTCGGGGCCGAGCTTCGACAGCCTCATGCCGCATCCGGACCTGCCCGGCACGTTCAACGGCACGTTCTTCATGCCCGAGGCCGGCAACTGCACGGACGGCAGCGCCGTGTCGACGATCGCCGCCAACTACACGTCCACGCTGTTTCAGGGCAATACCGCGGCATTCATCGACCCTCAGACGTCGTCCGTGAGCTCGCAGTTCGCGCTCGACTACACGCAGGCCACGCCCGGCAAGATCAAGGTCACGGCCTCGCAGGACTTCAACGCGAAGGGTGCGAACGGCAACGTGGCGATCTTCAGCAAGGGCGACACGGGCTGGCTCGTGACGGCGGGGAACGTCTACGCGATGGTCGTCAACAACAACAAGATCAACCCGTTCTTCACGGTCGGCGCGTTCGTCCAGTAACGGCGTACTGAACCCGGCACACCGGCGGCGCATGCGTCGCCGCCGGCGAATCTAAATTCAAGAGGATTCCTATGAATGTGAAGCATTGGATGGCCACGGCGTCGCTCGCGCCCGTGCTGGCCGCCTGCGGCGGCGACGGCGACCCGCCGCCCGCGCCGGTGGTGCGGCTGTGTCCGCAGTCCATCGACTACAACACGGTGTTCATCGGCGGGTCCGGTTCGGGCGAACTCGTGAAGGTGCAGCTCGACACCACGAAGATGACGTACCGGATGACCTACCTCGCGTCGCCCGTGCCGACCACCACCGGCACCGTGCAGCCGACGCGCGACACGGCGCCGGCCAACGTCGTCGACGGCACGCTGGCCGACGAGACCGGCCTGCCGACCGTGAAGTTGAACCAGTGCACGTTCCGGATGCAGAACGCGAGCCTCGACCCGAGCCGGCCGGCACGCCTGTTCCTCGGCGAAGGCGTGCTGGGCGGCGCGATTCCCGGCGCGACGATCCAGTTCGACGGCGTGATCGGCGTCGGCAAGATTCCGAAAACGACGTTCCCGTACTACCCGTTCATCAGCTTCTCGTCGCTCGAAACCGATCTGTCGAAGATCGCCGGCACGTACAACCAGCTCGGCTACCACCAGGTGCCGTCGCAGAACTTCCAGCCGGTGGCGCTCGACCAGCAGGTGACGATCAACGCGGACGGCAGCTACGTCGAAACGGACAACTTCGGCAAGAAGAACGGCGGGCAGCCGCTCGCGTCGAGCGCGACCGTGAACCAGCCGTTCACGCTGCGCCCCGATGCGCCGGCATTCCAGTCGCTCAACTACCAGCCGCAGGTGCCGGCGACGCTCGCCGCGCTCGATCCGGCGAAGGCCGGCAAGGGGATCCTGATCGTCGGCAAGCTGCGCAACCACCTGGTGCCGGTCTTCATCCGCACCGGCGCCGCGAACGCGGACCTCACGCAGGGCCCGCCGAGCGCGGACGACGAATCGGGCATCTCGTTCCTGAGCCCGCAGGCGGCGGTCGCGCCGGGCTCGCAGAACGGCGAGTACACGGGTGTCGACAGTGCGTTCAACTACCGCGCGACCGCGCTCGTCGGCGCGCAGGCGACGCTGCTCGATCCGTTCAACGCGTCGCAGGCGGCACTCACGCGTGCGCTGAACCTCGACTACACGCAGAAGGTGCCGGGCGTCGTGACGACCGTGCATGCGGACGCGGCGTCGGGGCCGGCGACCGGCAAGTTCGTGTTCACCGGCGGCGTGTTCGGGTTCCTCGACATGGCCGATACGCGCAACCCGTACTTCACGGTCGGCGCGTTCGTCCAGTGACCACGCGCGGATGGAGACGCGGCGGCGCCGCGCGCGGATGCGTGGCGCCCGGACAGAACGAGGGGGAAGGTTTCATGAAGAAGCTGATTGTCGCGGGTGTCGTCGCAGGCGCGTCGACGCTCGCATCGGCCCAGCAGGCGGGCGACAACGTCGCGACGCTGGGCTGGCTGCACATCATGCCGCAGGACTCGACCAACGGGCTGACGACGAATCTCGCGAACATGCCGATCAACGGGCCGCTGCGGCTGCCCGGTTCGTTCACGTCGCCGGGCACGAGCCTGACGGTCAACAACGCCGATACGGTCGGCCTCACGCTCACGCACTTCTTCACCGACCACATCGCGGTGACGTCGGTGCTCGGCGTGCCGCCCGAGTTCACGCTGACCGGGCACGGCGTGATCCGGCCGCCGGGCCCGGCCGGCGCGCTCGGCACCGTCGACATGGACAAGACGTCGAACCAGCCGGCCGTGAAGAATGCGCGGCAGTGGAGCCCGACGGTCATTCTGCAGTACTACTTCAATGCACCGACCGCGAAGTTCCGTCCGTTCGTCGGGATCGGCGTGGCCTACAGCTGGTTCAGCAACATCCAACTGAACGGCAACTTCGCGAGGGACATCAACGAGAACCTCGGCAGCGTGCTCGCAGCCGGCGCCGGCAAGCCGGGGCCGACGTCGGTGGAGGGCAAGGCGTCGTCGTCGTTCACGCCGGTCTACAACGTCGGCGCGAGCTATGCGATCGACAAGCACTGGGGGCTCACGGCGACGCTGACCTACATGCCGCTGAAGACCTACTCGTCGCTCGTGATCAAGGCGGCCGACGGATCGACGCTCGCGACCACGCGCACGCGGCTGAAGGCCGATCCGCTGATCACCTTCGTCGGCATTTCCTACAAGTTCTGAGCCGTGCGGCACGCGTGCCGGCGGCTTCCTGCGACCGAGCGGCCGGAGCGATCCGGCCGGGACGTCGCGTTCCTGGCGGCATGCCGCCATTTGTGAAGAGAGAGGGGGCAGTTCAAATGAGCATTCGCAAAATCGTATCGCTTGTTGCTGCAGTGGCATTCACCGCGGTTTCGGCCGCGCCTGCTTTCGCCGTGACCGTTTCGCGCGCCGACGGGCAGGCCATGAACCCCAACGGGGAGCCGTTCTCCGCGACGGGCCTCACGGCCCTGGCCAAGGGGTCGATCAACGCGACGTGCAACGCGACGTTCAACGGCACGATCTCGTCGACGGGCATCGTCAACATCACGTCGACGACGTTCACGGGCGGCGCGACGTGCGGCCTGATCAGCGGCAGCGCGACCAGCGCGTCGCCGTGGACCGGGCAGGCCGACAGTACGACGCAGCTGTCGATCAACAACGTGAAGGTGAACGTCACGCTGCTCGGCACGTGCGGGCCGAGCAAGGTCGTGACGACGTGGAGCGATCCGAACTCGTCGCTCACGTTCAACAATGCCGTGCTGACACCGGACTGTACGGTCGGCGGCACGGTCGTCACGTCGCCGAAGTTCCACGTGCAGTAAGCGTCGCGTGATCGAGGCCGGGCGCCCGCCATCGACGAGGGCCGTGCAAGGATGCGCGGCGGGCGTTCCGGTTTCGAGCTGCGTTCGCGTCGTCGCGCGTATCGGCGCGGCGACCGGCTGGCCGCCTGCGTCGCGATCCGACGCGGGTGGCCATACCAGGGGCCGGTGCGACGCACCGTGCCGCCTGCTTCGACCGAACCCGAAACGAGACAACCATTCCGATTCGCCAGAACCATTCCGGACCCCCCATGCTCACTGACCCAGCGAAGTATGGCGCCCGCGGTGCGACGCCTGACCGGCTGCGCACGGCCGCGTGGCTGCAGTACCTGATCGAACATCTGTACGACGCGGCTTGCGTGGCGGCGGCCGACGACGGCGACGACGCAACGGGCGTTCCGCGATCGTCGCGCGCGGCACGCGTGCGAGCGGGCTTGAACCTGCCGCACGAAGCGATCGCCGTCCTGCATGAACTCGCGCCGTGGATTGCAACGGACGGCGGCGGTTGCGCATGCGATGCGAGCGATCCGCCCGGCGGATGCACACACGTGCCCGACGCGCGGCAGCTTGCGCACGCGGAGCGATGCTGCCCGGGATCGCGCGCGGTATTCGAAGCCGCGCATGGATTCGTCGATGCGTGGACCTTCGACGATCCCGACGACGGCTGGGCCGCGCTCGAGCGGATTGCCCGCGGCGTCGAGCGAGGCAGCGACGATGCCGACGAGCATGACGCACCGCCCGCGAAGAACCTGAGAGAACGACGCGCGGCCGTCGCGGCGGCATGCGTGGAGCCGTCGGCCCGGCCGGGGGACGTCATCGATGCGATCGTGCTGCGCGTCTGCGGGCCGCGCGACGATGCCGCCCGCATCGACGAGATGGCCGCGCTCGCGATGTTCTGCGCCGAGTTGGCCGCCGGCAAAGGGATTTCCTTTGCCGCGTACGGCGGTCAGCACAATCTCGTCGCGCGCGCGATTCGCGAACGCCGCACCGATCTTGCGTCGGTGGACGGTCTGCTCGCGGCGGTGTCCGCGTGCCGGCTCGACCGGCTCGTCGGCGCGGGCAGTTTCTGGGCGTATTACCTGCTGGCGGGCATCGTGATTGCGGCGCCGGACACGGTGCGCGAATTCGCGCGCCGCTTCCACGGCGACGCGTGGCAGACGTGGCTCGATGAAACACTGGCGTGGCCGGCGCTCGGCCGCTTCGGGCGGAAGGAGGAGGTCGCGTTCGAGCATTTGCGCGGCGCGATGAGCCTGACGTCGCGCGCGAATCCGATCGTGCG
Source organism: Burkholderia sp. Tr-862 (assembly GCF_011753085.1). Lineage (NCBI taxonomy): Bacteria > Pseudomonadati > Pseudomonadota > Betaproteobacteria > Burkholderiales > Burkholderiaceae > Burkholderia > Burkholderia sp. Tr-862. The sequence goes on along the minus strand of NZ_VWWG01000017.1, from coordinate 7,229 downwards.
CGCGAAGCGCGTGCGGCCGAGGCTGGCGGCCATCACGCGGTTCAGTACGGGCGCCGGGCGCGCCCAATGAAAAACGGCTCGCGGCGAGAACGCCGCGAGCCGTGCATGTTGCTGCCGCCACCGCTGCGCGCGGGGCGGGGGGGGGCTGGTGCGATTACACCGTCTCCGGCTGCCGCACCGCCTTCGCGACATTGCGCGCCATCGCCCCGTTCGCGACGAAGTAAGGCACGTCGACACGCGCGAGCGGCTGGCGGCCACGGATCTTGTCGGCGATCTTCTCCGCGATCATGATCGTCGGCGCGTTCAGGTTGCCGGTCGTGATGATCGGCATGATCGACGCATCGACGACGCGCAGCCCTTCCAGCCCGTGCACGCGACCTTCCTCGTCGACCACGGCCATGTCGTCGTAGCCCATCTTGCACGAGCACGACGGATGGAACGCGGTTTCCGCGCGGGACCGCACGAACGTGTCGAGCTCCTTGTCGGACTTGCAGTCGGCGCCCGGATTCAGCTCGCGGCCGCGATAGCGGTCGAGCGCGGGCTGCCGCATGATCTCGCGCGTCGCGCGGATCGCATCGCGGAACTCGCGCCAGTCGAGCGCTTCGGCCATGTAGTTGAACAGGATGCTCGGATGCGCGTTCGGATCGCGCGAGCGCAGCTTCACGCGGCCGCGGCTCGGCGAACGCATAGACCCGACGTGCGCCTGGAAGCCGTGCATCTCGATCGCGTTCGAGCCGTTGTAGTTGATCGCAACGGGCAGGAAGTGATACTGGATGTTCGGCCACGGATCGTCGTCGCGCGTGCGGATGAAGCCGCCCGCCTCGAAGTGGTTGCTCGCGCCGAGGCCCGTGCCGTTGAGCATCCATTCGAGGCCGATCTTCGGCTGGTTCCACCACTTGAGCGCCGGATACAGCGACACCGGCTCCTTGCACTCGTACTGGATGTACATCTCCAGGTGATCCTGCAGGTTCTGGCCGACGCCGGGCAGGTCGAGCACGATCGGGATGTCGAGTTCCTTCAGCCACGCGCCGGGGCCGACGCCCGAGCGCTGCAGCAGCTGCGGCGAGGCGATCGCGCCGCTGCACACGAGTACCTCGCGGCGCGCGTGCGCACTCGCGCGCTCGCTGCCGCGCAGGTACGTGACGCCCGACGCGCGCTTGCCGTCGAACAGGATGCGGTCGGCGAGCGCGTGCGTGACGATCTCGAGGTTCGGCCGCCCCTTCGCCTGGTCGAGGTAGCCGCGCGCGGTGCTGGCGCGGCGGCCCTTCGGCGTGACGGTGCGGTCCATCGGACCGAAGCCTTCCTGCTGATAGCCGTTCAGGTCGTCGGTGCGCGGATAGCCGGCCTGCACGCCCGCATCGACCATCGCCTCGAACAGCGGGTTCACGCCCGGCTTGCTGGTCGTGACCGACACGGGGCCGTCGCCGCCGTGATAGTCGTTCGGGCCGACGTCACGCGTCTCGGCTTTCTTGAAGTACGGCAGGCAGTCGAGATACGTCCAGTTCTCGAGCCCCTTGTGCGTCGACCAGTTGTCGTAGTCGAGCGCGTTGCCGCGGATGTAGCACATCCCGTTGATCAGCGACGAGCCGCCGAGCCCCTTGCCGCGGCCGCATTCCATCCGGCGGTTGTCCATGTGCGGCTCGGGGTCGGTCTCGTAGGCCCAGTTGTAGCGACGGCCCTGCAGCGGATAGGCGAGCGCCGCCGGCATCTGCGTGCGGAAGTCGAAGCGGTAGTCGGGGCCGCCCGCTTCGAGCAGCAGCACCGTGACGTTCGGATCTTCCGTCAGGCGCGTCGCGAGCACGTTGCCCGCGGAACCGGCGCCGCAGATGATGTAGTCGTATTCGCGTGTCGTCATGACGGGGTATCTCCTATCGTTCTCAAAACACCGGGTTGTAGCGGCCGAGCTCGACCTGTACCGACTTGATTCGAGTGTAGTGTTCGAGCGTCGTGATGCCGTTCTCGCGTCCGACACCGGATTGCTTGTATCCGCCAACCGGCATCTCGGCCGGCGATTCGCCCCACGTGTTGATCCAGCAGATGCCGGCTTCGAGGCGATGGATCGTGCGGTGCGCGCGCGACAGGTTCTCGGTCACGACGCCGGCCGCGAGGCCGTAGTGCGTGTCGTTCGCGCGGGCGATCACTTCGTCCTCCGATTCGAAATCGAGGATGCTCATCACCGGCCCGAAAATCTCTTCGCGCACGATCTTCATGTCGTCGCGGCAGTCGCCGAACACGGTCGGCGCGACGTACTGGCCGCTGCCGAAATGACCGTCGGTCAGGCGCGTGCCGCCCGCGAGCAGCTTCGCGCCTTCGGCCTTGCCGCTGTCGATGAAGCCGAGCACCTTGTCGAGCTGCGCGGCCGACACGAGCGGGCCGAAGTTGGTGTCGGCATCGGTCGGCTTGCCGACGCGAATCCGCTTCACGCGTTCGAGCACGCGCTGCGTGAACGCGTCCTTGACCGAGCGGTGCACGAACACGCGCGTGCCGTTGGTGCAGACCTGGCCCGAGCTGAAGAAGTTGGCGGTCACCGCGATGTCGGCCGCGCGGTCGAGATCGGCATCCTCGAACACGATCAGCGGCGACTTGCCACCGAGCTCCATCGTCACTTCCTTCAGCGACGACGCGCCTGCCAGCGACATCACCTTCTTGCCGGTCTCGACGCCGCCGGTGAACGACACCTTCGCGATGTCCGGGTGACCGGTGAGCAGTGCGCCGACCGAGCCGTCGCCCTGCACGACGTTGAACACGCCGGCCGGCACGCCGGCTTCCGTATAGATTTCCGCGAGCTTCAGCGCGGTGAGCGGCGTGACCTCGCTCGGCTTGAACACCATCGCGTTGCCGGCCGCGAGCGCGGGCGCCGTCTTCCAGCATGCGATCTGGATCGGGTAGTTCCAGGCGCCGATGCCCGCGCACACGCCGAGCGGCTCGCGGCGCGTATAGACGAACGACTCGGCGCGCAGCGGCACCTGCAGCCCTTCGATCGCGGTCGCGAGGCCCGCGTAGTACTCGATCACGTCCGCGCCGGTGACGATGTCGACCGCGAGCGTCTCGCCGATCGGCTTGCCGGTGTCGCGCGTCTCGATGGCCGCGAGTTCGTCGTTGCGTTCGCGCAGCAGGTCGACCGCGCGGCGCAGGATCCGCGAGCGCTGCATCGCGGTCATCGCGGCCCATTCGCGCTGGCCTTCCCGGGCTGTGGCGACCGCGCGGTCGACGTCGGCCGCGCTCGCCTGCTGCACCTGCGCGAGCAGTTCGCCGGTGGCGGGATCGAAAGTGTCGAAAGTCTTGCCGCTGGTGGCGTCGACGTAACCGCCGCCGATGTAGAGGCGCTGCAAACCGTATACGGACATGAGGATCTCCTTGAGGGCGACTGCCTGCGCGTCAGTCGGACGCGAGCAGCAGGTCGATGTAATCGTGGGCGAGCTTCAATGCAGCCCGGGTGTCGATCGGGCCGCCGGCGAGGGCGCCGCGCAGCCACAGGCCGTCGATCAGCGCGGCGAGGCCGCTGGCGGCTTCCCGGGCTTTCGCGCGCGGCAGCGCCTTCGCGAATTCCGCGCACAGGTTCGAATGGAGGCGCCGCGTGTTGACGTGCTGCAGGCGCTTGAGCATCGCGTCGTGCATGCTCTGCGACCAGAACGCGAGCCAGGTCTTCATCACGGGCGCGCTGACCTGCGTGTCGTCGAAGTTCGCGGCGACGATCGCACGCAGCCGCGAACGCGGGTCCTTGCGCGCGGCGACGCGACGTTGCGTGGTGGCCGCCCACAGATCGCGCAGCACATGCCGCATCGTGGCTTCGAGCAGGCCGTCCTTGTCGCCGAAGTAGTGGCTGACGATGCCCGTCGAGATGTTCGCGCGCTGCGCGACCGATGCGAGCGTCGTGCCGGGCAGGCCGGCTTCGTCGATCGAGCGCAGCGTGGCGTCGATCAACTGTGCGCGGCGAATCTCCCGCATTCCGACTTTCGGCATCGCGCACTCCTTTCGCCCGGACGGGCCCGTTCCTGGAAGTCGAGAGCTTAGCGGTTTTTTATTGATCGTTCAATCAATAAAAAACGAGGGTCTGACGGTGGATCGGGATGTCGGCGGACGGAAACCGATGCCGCCGCCGCGATTGTGCGGATGCGGAAAAACGAATTGAAAGAAGGTTAAATAATTTTAAGTTTGTTTAAAACGGATCGGGAAAAGCCGATGCAATAGTCGCGACAGTTTCCGGATTCGATTTATTACATGTCGAAAGAATGTCGAGCTATGTGAGAAATGCCTGAATCCGGAAATCCGAATTGCTAATGATGAGGCTGATAATTTCCGGAAATTCGTTTCAATCAGGCGATTGAATCGATACATATGATTGAATTTAAAGGATATTGTGCGCAGTGCGGCCCATTTCGCGACACGCTCGCAAACGATTGCGATCGCCTTTCGTCAGATTCCTCCTACCATAAAAAATGCTGAAAAAATTTGAATCACATGTATTCCCCGGTGGAGTAGAGGGAATCGTTGAAGTGACTTGAGTAAGTAATATTGCCCGTATTAGTATGGCGCCGCACCACAAGGAATGAATCGGCGCCGCGGGTATTTTCCGCGGTGCGTCGGCAATGGGCGCAGTCAACGACCGGAACACGGTCGGCGCCAGCCATTGCGCACCTGCAGCATGCCGCGACGCCGAGACGCCGCATCCACCGGAGAACGACGATGCCGACCGAAAAACACGTGGTCCCGCTACCGAATGGTCTGAAGGTCTACGTCGAACGGAACGTGTTCGATCCGTCATTCGACACGGCGATGCTCGTCAACGGCGCGCTCGCGACGACCGCGTCGTTCGGCCAGACCGTCCAGTATCTCGGCGAGCGGATGAACACGATCTGCTTCGACCTGCCGTATGCCGGCCAGTCGCGCCAGCACAACCCCGGCTGCTTCATCCTGACGAAGGACGACGAGGCCGCGATCCTCCAGCATCTGGTCGAGCGCTTCGCGCCCGCGTTCCTCGTGTCGGTGTCGTGGGGCGGCGTCGCGTCGCTGTTCGCGCTCGCGCGCGGCTGCCCGAGCGTGCGGCGCGCGGCGATCTGTTCGTTCTCGCCGTTCCTGAACGACGCGATGGTCGACTACGTGACGCGCGCCCGCGACCACATCGCGGCCGGCGAGAACCTGAAGGCCGCGCAGCTGCTGAACGACACGGTCGGCCGCTACCTGCCGCGCATCATGAAGCTGTACAACTACCGCTACCTGACGCGCCTGCCGCGCGACGAGCAGGATCAGGTCGCGTTCCACGTCGACCAGATCCTGTCGCTGCAGCCGGAGCGCTACCTGAGCGAGTTCTCGAACATCGGCGCCGAGCTGCTGTTCGTGAACGGCGAGCGCGATGAATACACGACGCCGGCCGACGTCCGCCAGCTCGCCGCGCATGTGCCGCGCGCGCGCTTCGGGACGATTCCCGACGCCGGCCATTTTCTCGACATCGAAGGCCGCGCGCAGCGCGAGGCCACGCGTGCCGCGCTGCTCGGCTTCTTCTGCGACGCGCCGCCCGTTGCCGCGGGCATCGGGCTCGGCGCCGCACACGCGTGCGTGTCCGCGCCGATGCCGGCCATGTCGTCGTGACGCGGCACGTCGCGCACCGCGCACGCCGCGCGCATCCGAATTCTCATCCACACGAGGCAGGCCAGCCGTGAATATCGTTCAGACCATCGCCATCGTCGTTCCGTGGGCCGCGTGGCTCGCCTACTGGATCATGACGTCGCAGGCCGTGAAGACGACCGTGCGCAAGGAGGCGTCGCGCTCGCGCACGCTGCAGTCGATTCCGCTGATCGTCGGCGGCGCGCTGATCATCCTGCCCGACCTGACCCTGCGCGCGTGGGTGCCGGACTGGCACCGCTTCGGCCTGCAGGCCCAGTGCGGGCTCGCGGTGCTGGTCGCGGGCCTGCTGTTCTCGGTATGGGCGCGGCTGCATCTCGGCACGAACTGGAGCGTGTCCGTCACGCTGAAGGAGAACCACGAACTCGTCCGCACCGGCCCGTATGGCCTCGTGCGTCATCCGATCTACACCGGCTGCCTGATCGCGCTGGTGGGCGCCGCGCTGATCGGCAGCGAGTGGCGCGGCGCGCTCGGCGTCGCGCTCGTATTCGCGTCGCTCGCGTACAAGGTGCGCGTCGAGGAGAGCTGGCTGACCGGGCATTTCGGGCCGGCGTACGCGCAGTACCGTCGCGAAGTCGCGGCGCTGATCCCCGGTTTCTACTGATCTTTCCGCGAGGCGCGCGATGGCGAAGATGATCGTGACCGCGATCGGCTCGGCGGGCGACGTGCATCCGCTGCTCGGCGTCGCGCGCGCGCTCGCGATGCGCGGCCACGAGGTCGTGTTCTGCACGCATCCGCCGTTCGAGGCGACCGTGCGCCGCTGCGGTTTCGCGTTCGTGCCGGTCGGCACCGCGGCCGAGTACGAGGCCGCGATGGCGAACCCGGCGCTGTGGGATCCGCGCACGTCGTTTCGCACGCTGTGGCAGGTGATCGCCCCCGTGCTGCGCCCGCATTACGACGTGCTGTGCGCACTGACCGATCGCGACACCGTGCTGGTCGGCACGCTGTGGGCGTTTTCCGCGCGCTTCATGCAGGAGCGGCACGGCACGCCGTACGTGTCGGTGCAGGTGTCGCCGTCGACGCTGCTGTCCGCGCACGTGCCGCCGACGCATCCGCGCCTGACGATTCCCGCGCGCTGGCCGCTGCCGGTGAAGGCGGCGCTGATGACGCTGATCGAGCGGCAGGTGCTCGATCGCGTGTGCGCGCCGGCGCTCAATGCGGTGCGCCGCGACCTCGGGCTCGCGCCCGCGCGGCGCGTGCTGGGCCGCTGGCTGCATTCGACCGATGGCGTGTTGTGCCTGTTTCCCGACTGGTTCGCGCCGGCGCAGCGCGACTGGCCGGCCCATCTTCTGCAAAGCGGCTTTCCGCTGTTCAACGACGTCGCGACGCCCGACGACGATCCCGCGCTCGACGCGTTTCTCGCGGCCGGCGAGCCGCCCGTGGTGTTCACGGCCGGGTCGACGCGCGTCGATCACGCCGCGTATGCGCGTGCGGTTGCCGATGCGATGCGCGCGACCGGCGCGCGCGGCATCCTGCTGAGCCCGCACGATGCGGCACCGGACGGCGACCGGCTGCTGGTGCGCCGCTTCGTGCCGATGCGCACGCTGCTGCCGCGTTGCCGCGCACTCGTGCATCACGGCGGGATCGGCACCGCGGCGCTCGCGTTA
>NZ_VWWG01000187.1:0-11476 GCF_011753085.1 Burkholderia sp. Tr-862 | reverse complement strand
GCCGCGCTGTTCGCGGCGCATACGACGAGCAGCGCCGCGAACAGCGCGGCGCGCGCGACCCGCGCGACCAGCGGGTGACGGGGGTGGCCGTCGGGCGATGCAGGTGACGGCGGCCCATGACGATGAATGCGCATCGGGGCGCCCGGGCGGCGCGCGGCCGCACGCCGTCCGGCTCGCGGAAAAGGGCATTGGCCCGATGCTTGAAGATTAGGCGGTTTCGGGGCAAAGCGCGAAGGCGGGGCCGCCGGCCGCGCACTCAGCCGGCGCCGTTGCCCCGCGCGAGCGCTTCTTCCCGGTACTCGGCCGGGCTGCGCCCGCTCCATTTGCGAAACGCCCGGTAGAACGCGCTCGGTTCCGCGAAACCGGTGGCGGCGGCGACGTCGGCGATGGTCCGCGACGGATCGGCCAGCGCCTCGAACGCGAGGTCGCGCCGCAGCGTGTCCTTGATCGACTGGTACGCATGGCCTTCCTGGTGCAGCTTGCGGCGCAGCGTCGCCTCGGCCACGTGCAGCCGCGCGGCCATCCCGCCCGCGCCGGGCCACGCGGCGGGCGGCATCCCGCGCAGCACCGTGCGCACGCGCTGCGCGAGCGCGTTCGGGTTGCGGTACTTGACGATGAAGCTGGCCGGCGCGTTGCGCAGGAACGTCTTCAGCGTCTTTGCGTTCTGCACGACCGGCAGCGTTGCGAATTCGGGATCGAAATCGACATACGAATCCGGCTGGTTGAACCGCATGTCGTCGCACAGCATCGACGGGTATTCGTGGTCGGCCGGCGGCGTGTCGCAGCGGAAGCTCGCGTGCAGCACCGGGATGCGCCGCCCGATCAGCCAGCAGGTCAGCCCGTACACGATGATGAAATAGGTCGCGTACGTGAACATCGAGGGCGCCGCGGCGCTGTTGCGGTGCACGAAGCGCAGCCGCACGCGCTGCGGATTGGCGTCGAGCTCCGCGTGCAGGTCGTCGAGCACGCAGTGCAGGAAATTCACCGCGCGCGCCATCGCGTGCAGTCCGTCTTGCGCGGACAGCGCGGCCTGGCTCATCGCGATGAAGCTGCCGCTGCGCATCGGGTGGCGGTCCTGCCCGAAAAACTCGTCGTCGAGCGCGCGCGCGATCGCGTTCCACAACGCGCCGTATTGCTGCGCGGACACCCGCGCGCGCGGCTGAGCGAGCAGCGCGGGCGCGATGCCGGCCTGCGCGAGCAGCGGCTCGGCCGCGACGCCGCGCCGGGTGGCGAGCGCGACGCTGTAAGCGACGAGGCTGATCGCGACGGTTCCCTTGTCTTCCTGCTTCATCGACGCCGCCGGTATGGCAAAAACGCTCAGTGTAAATGAGCGGCGCGAGCATCGAACAGTCGCGCGTGCTTGCCTACACTTGTTGCATCGAAACGGAAGGTCGGCCGCCGCACGCGGCCGCGGGAGACAGCAGCGCCATGGACGAGCTTTACACCGAAGACCAGCGGATGATCCGCGACGCCGCGCGCGCTTTTGCCACGGAGGTGCTGGCCCCGAACGCCGCGCAGTGGGATCACGACGCGCACCTGCCCGACGCCGTCGTCGCGCAGCTCGGCGAACTCGGCCTGCTCGGGATGATCGTGCCGCAGGAACTGGGCGGCGCGTATACGGATTACGTCGCCTACGCGCTGGCGATGGAGGAGATCGCCGCCGGCGACGCCGCGTGCGCGACGATGATGAGCGTGCACAACTCGGTCGGCTGCGGGCCGATCCTCGGCTTCGGCACGCCGGCGCAGAAGGATCGCTGGCTGGCCGAGATGGCGGCGGGCCGCATCATCGGCGCGTTCTGTCTGACCGAGCCGCAGGCTGGCTCCGAGGCGCACAACCTGCGCACGCGGGCGGAACTGCGCGACGGCAAGTGGGTGCTGAACGGCGCGAAGCAGTTCGTGACCAACGGCCAGCGCGCCGGCGTCGCGATCGTTTTTGCCATGACCGACCCGGAAGCCGGCAAGCGCGGCATTTCCGCGTTCCTGGTGCCGACCGATACGCCGGGCTTCATCGTCGGCAAACCCGAGAAGAAGATGGGCATCCGCGCGTCCGACACGTGCGCGATCACGTTCGAGAACTGCGCGATTCCGGAAGAAAACCTGCTCGGCAATCGCGGCGAAGGGCTGAAGATCGCGCTGTCGAACCTCGAGGGCGGTCGGATCGGCATCGCCGCGCAGGCACTCGGCATCGCGCGGGCCGCGTTCGACAAGGCGCGCCGCTATGCGGGCGAGCGCGTGCAGTTCGGCAAGCCGATCGCCGAGCACCAGGCGATCCAGCAGAAGCTCGCCGACATGGCCACCCAGATCAACGCGGCGCGCCTGCTCGTGCATCACGCGGCGAAGCTGCGTACGGCCGGGCTGCCATGCCTGTCGGAGGCGTCGCAGGCGAAGCTGTTCGCGTCCGAGATGGCCGAGCGCGTGTGTTCCGACGCGATCCAGATCCACGGCGGCTACGGCTACCTCGCCGATTACGAAGTCGAGCGTCATTATCGCGACGCGCGCATCACGCAGATCTACGAAGGCACCAGCGAAGTGCAGCGGATGGTGATCGCGCGACAGCTTTGAGTCGCGGCGCTCGCTCCATCGAACATCACGCGAACAGACAAGCAGGTAAACAGGCAGGGCACGAGGGCAGCGCGGCAAACGCGGCACGCAACGACGTGACCGTGCGCGGCGCAACAGGGAACCGGACGGGCGCTGCAGCGCCTGCGCCGGTCGACCGCTGGGGCATGGAGACTGGAGACGACACGATGACAGTACAGGCATTCCTGGACGCACGCGACTTTCTGCTGCGCCATCGCACCGACTACGAAACCGCATACCGCGACTTCGAATGGCCGGTGCTCGATGCGTTCAACTGGGCGCTCGACTACTTCGACCCGATGGCGCGCGGCAACGACCAGCCCGCGCTGTGGATCGTCGACGCGGCAACCGGGACGGGCGACCCGTATTCGTTCGCGCAGATGTCCGAGCGCTCGTCGCGGATCGCGAACTGGCTGCGCGGCATCGGCGTCGGGCGCGGCGACCGGATCCTGCTGATGCTGCCGAACCGGGTCGAGCTGTGGGACGCGATGCTCGCCGCGATGAAGCTCGGCGCGATCGTGCTGCCCGCGACCACCCAGCTGTCGGCCGACGACGTGCGCGACCGCGTGCAGATCGGCGGCGCGACCTACGCGATCGTCGACGAGAACGAAACCGCGAAGTTCGAACAGGGCGATCTCGGCCTCAGGCGGAAGATCGTCGCCGGCGCGCCGCGCGACGGCTGGCTTGCGATGAACGACGGCTACGCGGCGAGCGACGTATTCACCCCCGACGCCGTCACGCAGTCGAACGAAACGATGCTGCTGTACTTCACGTCGGGCACGACGTCGAAGCCGAAGCTCGTCGAGCATACGCACCGCACCTATCCGGTCGGGCACCTGTCGACGATGTACTGGGTCGGCCTGCAGCCGGGCGACATCCACTGGAACATCAGCTCGCCGGGCTGGGCGAAGCACGCGTGGAGCTGCTTCTTCGCGCCGTGGAATGCGCAGGCGTGCGTGTTCGCGTTCAACTACGCGCGCTTCGAGCCGAAGGTCGTGCTCGATGCGCTCGTCAAATACCGGGTGACCACGCTGTGCGCGCCGCCGACCGTGTGGCGGATGCTCGTGCAGCAGCCGCTCGCGTCGTTCGACGTGAAGCTGCGCGAGATCGTCGGCGCGGGCGAGCCGCTCAATCCCGAGATCATCGAGCGCGTGAAGAAGGCGTGGGGCATCACGATTCGCGACGGCTACGGCCAGACCGAGACGACCTGCCTGATCGGCAACACGCCGGGCCAGCCGGTCGTCGCCGGCTCGATGGGGCGGCCGCTGCCGGGCTACCGGATCGCGCTGCTCGACCCGGACGGCGCGCCCGTCAGCGAAGGCGAGGTCGCGCTGCCGATCGGCGCCGGCGCGTCGCGCCCGGTCGGGCTGATGAACGGCTACGCGAACAATCCCGACGCGACGGCCCACGCGATGCGCGACGGCCATTACCGCACGTCGGACATCGCGATGCGCGGCGACGACGGCTACTACGTGTACATCGGCCGTGCGGACGACGTGTTCAAGTCGTCCGACTACCGGCTGAGCCCGTTCGAACTGGAAAGCGTGCTGATCGAGCATCCGGCGATCGCCGAGGCGGCCGTCGTGCCGAGCCCGGACCCGGTGCGGCTGTCGGTGCCGAAGACCTTCATCACGCTGCGCCAGGGCTACGAGGAAAGCCCTGCGCTCGCGCTGGAGATCTTCCGCTTCTCGCGCGAGAAGCTCGCGCCGTACAAGCGCATCCGCCGCCTGCAGTTCGCCGAGTTGCCGAAGACCATCTCGGGGAAGATCCGCCGCGTCGAGCTGCGCCGCCGCGAGATCGAGCGCGGCGACGATGCGACGACGCGCATGCCCGGCGAATACTGGGAAGAAGATTTCGCCGCCGAACTGAAATGACCGGCCGCGGGCCGCGCGCGCCGCATCCCGCGGCGGCCGCCCGCAGCCTGATTGAACCGGCCGCGCGGCATCAGCGCTGCGTGGTCCACAGCAAGGAGATTGCATCGATGAACGCGAATCCGACGCCCCGCACGGGGCAAGACGTGCCGACGGTCAAGCTGCTGATCGACGGCGCTTTCGTCGAGTCCACCACGAGCGAGTGGCGCGACATCGTCAACCCGGCGACCCAGCAGGTGCTCGCGCGCGTGCCGTTCGCGACCGTCGCGGAAGTCGACGCGGCCGTGCAGGCCGCGCACGCCGCGTACGCGACGTGGAAGAACACGCCGCTTGCCGCGCGCATGCGCATCATGCTGAAGTTCCAGGATCTCGTGCGCGCGAACCTGCAGCGCATCGCGAAGACGCTGACGGCCGAGCAGGGCAAGACGCTGCCCGACGCCGAAGGCGACATCTTCCGCGGCCTCGAGGTGGTCGAGCACGCATGCTCGATCGGCACGCTGCAGCTTGGCGAGTTCGCCGAAAACGTCGCGGGCGGCGTCGACACCTACACGCTGCGCCAGCCGCTCGGCGTATGCGCGGGCATCACGCCGTTCAACTTCCCCGCGATGATCCCGCTGTGGATGTTCCCGATGGCGATCGTATGCGGCAACACGTTCGTGCTGAAGCCGTCCGAGCAGGACCCGATGTCGACGATGGAGCTCGTCGAGCTCGCGCTCGAAGCCGGCGTGCCGAAGGGCGTGCTGAACGTCGTGCACGGCGGCAAGGAGGTCGTCGACGCGATCTGCACGCATCCGCTCGTGAAGGCGATCTCGTTCGTCGGCTCGACGGCCGTCGGCACGCACGTGTACAACCTCGGCAGCCAGCACGGCAAGCGCGTGCAGGCGATGATGGGCGCAAAGAACCACGCGATCCTGCTGCCCGACGCGAACCGCGAGCAGGCGATCAACGCGCTGGTCGGCGCGGGGTTCGGCGCGGCGGGCCAGCGCTGCATGGCGACCTCCGTCGCGGTGCTGGTCGGCCGCGCGCGCGACTGGCTGCCGGACATCGTCGCGAAGGCGCAGACGCTGAAGGTCAACGCGGGCTCGCAAGCGGGCACGGACGTCGGGCCGGTCGTGTCGCGCGGCGCGAAGGCGCGCATCCTGTCGTTGATCGACGCGGGCATCAAGGAAGGCGCGAAGCTCGAGCTCGACGGTCGCGACGTGAAGGTCGCCGGCTTCGAGGAAGGCAACTTCATCGGGCCGACGATCTTTTCGGGCGTGACGCCCGAGATGACGGTCTATACCCATGAAATCTTCGGGCCGGTGCTGGTCGTGATGGAAGTCGACACGCTCGACGAAGCGATCGCGCTCGTCAACGCGAACCCGATGGGCAACGGCGTGGGCATCTTCACGCAGAGCGGCGCGGCCGCGCGCAAGTTCCAGAGCGAGATCGACGTCGGCCAGGTCGGCATCAACATCCCGATTCCGGTGCCGGTGCCGTTCTTCAGCTTCACCGGCTCGCGCGGCTCGAAGCTCGGCGATCTCGGCCCGTACGGCAAGCAGGTCGTGCAGTTCTACACGCAGACGAAGACGGTCACCGCGCGCTGGTTCGACGACGACACGACGGCCGGCCCGGTGAACACGACGATCCGGCTGCACTGAGCGGCGGAGGAGACGAACATGAAGATCGGTTTTATCGGACTGGGCCACATGGGTGCGCCGATGGCGCTGAACCTGCTGAAGGCTGGCCATGAAGTGCATGCGTTCGACCTGAGCGCCGATGCATTGCGCGCGCTGCAGGACGCCGGCGCGCAGGCGGCCGCATCGCCGCGCGATGCGGCCTCGGGCGCGACGTTCGTGATCACGATGCTGCCGGCCGCGCCGCACGTGCGCTCGGTGCTCGCCGGTGAAAACGGCGTGCTGGCCGGCCTCGACGCCGGCGCGACCGTGATCGATTCGAGCACGATCGACCCGGCGAGCGCGCAGGCGTTCGGCGCGCTCGTGCGCGAGCACGGCGGCGCGTTCGTCGATGCGCCGGTGTCGGGCGGCACCGGGGGCGCGGCGGCCGGCACGCTGACCTTCATGGTCGGCGGCAGCGAGGCCGATTTCGAGCGCGTGAAGCCCGTGCTCGCCGGCATGGGCAAGAACATCGTCCACTGCGGCGCGACCGGGATGGGGCAGGTCGCGAAGGTCTGCAACAACCTCGTGCTCGGCATCTCGATGGCGGCCGTATCGGAGGCGATGTCGCTCGGCGTCGCGCTCGGCATCGACCCGAAGGTGCTGGCCGGCATCGTCAACACGTCGACGGGCCGCTGCTGGAGCTCGGACACCTACAACCCGTATCCGGGCGTGATCGCCACCGCGCCGTCGTCGCGCGGCTACAGCGGCGGCTTCGGCACCGACCTGATGCTGAAGGATCTCGGCCTCGCGAACGACGCCGCGAAGCAGGCGCGCCAGCCCGTCTATCTCGGCGCGCTCGCGCAGCAGCTGTACCAGGCGATGAGCAGCCGCGGCGACGGGCAACTCGATTTCTCGGCGGTGATCCGCCTGTACCAACCGGCTACGAAGAAGGATGCCTCATGATCGAACTGGACTACGTCGACGACGGCGCGATCGCGTGCGCGACGCTCAAGCGTCCGCCCGCGAACGCCTTTACCGCCGACGGGCTGCGGCAGCTGCAGGAAACCGTCGCCGAGCTGAATGCGAATCCAGGCGTGCGCGCGCTGGTGATCACCGGCGACGGCCCGAAGTTCTTCAGCGCGGGCGCCGACCTGAACACGTTCGCCGACGGCGACCGCGCGGTCGCGCGCGCGATGGCCGCGCGCTTCGGCGCGGCGTTCGAGGCGCTGCATGACGCGCGGGTCGTGACGATCGCGGCGATCAACGGCTATGCGATGGGCGGCGGCCTCGAATGCGCACTCGCGTGCGACCTGCGGATCGCCGAGACGCACGCGCAGATGGCGCTGCCCGAACCGTCGGTCGGCCTGCTGCCGTGCGGGCTCGGCACGCAGACGCTGCCCTGGCTCGTCGGCGAAGGCTGGGCGAAGAAGATCATCCTGGCCGGCACGCGCGTCGACGCGGCGACGGCGCTCAGGATCGGCCTCGTCGAGGAGGTGGTCGAGCGTGGTGCGGCACGCGATGCGGCGCTGGCGCTCGCGCGCAACGTCGCGCGGCAGAGCCCGCATGCGGTGGCATACAGCAAGGAGCTGATCGGCCTCGCACGCCGCGGCGTGCCGCGTAGTGCGGCGCTCGCGATCGAGCGCGAGCGCTTCGTCGACCTGTTCGACACGAACGATCCGCGCGAAGGCGTGGCCGCGTTTCTCGGCAAGCGCGCGCCGCAATGGCACACCGATGGGGAGGTGCCACGATGAGCACGCCGGTCACGACTCACGAGCGCGTCGCGCAATCCGCGCCGGAGGTGCTGTTCCGCGTGGTGAACCGCGTGGCGCTGATCACGCTGAACCGGCCTGCCGCGCTCAATGCGTTGTCGTATCCGATGATCGGCGAACTGGCAGCGTTCCTCGAGCGTTGCCGCACCGACGACCAGATCGTCGCGGTCGTGCTGCGCGGCGCGGGCGAGAAGGGCTTCTGCGCGGGTGGCGACGTGCGTGCGCTGTACAGGATGGTCGCGCAGCGCGAGACCTGGCTGCCGTTCTTCGTCGACGAATACCGGCTCGACCATGCGATCCACACGTTCCCGAAGCCGGTGGTCGCGCTGATGGACGGCGTGACGATGGGCGGCGGGATGGGGCTCGCGCAAGGCGCGACGCTGCGTGTCGCGACCGAGCGCAGCAAGATCGCGATGCCGGAGACGCGCATCGGCCTCGTGCCCGACGTCGGCGCGACGCATTTCCTGTCGCGCATGCCGGTCGAGCTCGAACTGTACGTGGGGCTGACGGGCGCGATGCTGTCGGGCGCCGACGCGCTGAGCGCGAAGCTCGCGGACCTGTGCGTGCCGTCGTCGTGGCTCGATACGTTCGAGACGCGCATCGAGAGCATCAAGTGGGACGGCGACGTGCTGCCGGCGCTGCGCAAGGTGTTCGAGCCGCCGTGCAATGTCGTGCCGCATGCCGTGCTCGACACGCAGATGGCGTGGATCGTCCGGCACTTCGACAAGCGCTCGACCGTCGAGCGGATCGTCGCGACGCTGAAGCAGGATCTCGCGCGCGACGAGTTGTCGCGCGAGCATCGTCAATGGCTGCAGGCGACGCTCGATGCGCTCTCCGGCCATTCGCCGACGATGCTGTGCGTGACGCGCGAAGCGCTGCTGCGCGGCCGCCAGATGACGCTGGCCGAGTCGTTCCGGATGGAGCTTGGCATCGTGGCGCGCGCGATCGAGGAGGGCGACTTCTGCGAAGGCGTGCGCGCGCATCTCGTCGACAAGGATCGCAAGCCGCGCTGGGCGCCGGCGTCGCTCGTCGAGCTGCGCGCCGAGCGCGTGCGGCATTTCCTGACCTCGCCGTGGAAGCTGTTCGCGCATCCGCTCGCCGATCTCGGCGCGGCGTGATGTCCCGACGCGCCCGCGCGGCGCGTCGGTTTCAACGCACTTCCATTCTTGTCGTCTGCGCTCAGCGCTCGATCATCGGCGGCACCGCCTGCACGAGCGCGTCGATCACGCAGCGCGTCTTGCGCGGCAGATAGCGCGTTTTCGGCCAGATCGCGTGGATGTCGCCTTCGCACACGAAGCAGCGATCGAGCACGACGATCATCTCGCCGCGCTTCACGTAATGATCGAGCAGCCAGCTCGGCAGCCACGCGATCCCGAACCCCGCCGCACCGGCCGCCGCGATCGCCTGCACGTCGTCGAAGCTGAGCTGATGCTGCAGGTCGACGCGCACGGTCGAGCCGTCCGGCGCGCGCAGGTCCCACGGCTGCGCGACGCCCGAGCGTGAATATGCGATCGTCCGGTGATTCCTCAGGTCGTCGAGCGATTGCGGTATCCCGTAGCGCGCGAGATACGACGGCGACGCACCGAGGCTGCCGTACTGCGTGCCGAGCCGCCGCACCGCGAGGCTCGTGCTGTCCGCCAGCGTGCCGATCCGCACGGCGAGATCGATCCCTTCCTCGACCAGATCGACGAAACGGTCGGTGATCGACACGTCGATCCGCAGCTGCGGATAGGTGCGTGCGACATCGAGCACGATCGGCGTCACGCAGTGATGCCCGAACGCGAGCGGCACGCTCAGCCGCAGCTTGCCGCGCGCTTCGTTGCGACCGCAATCGAGATCGGCTTCCGCCGCTTCGAGTTCCGACAGCGCGCGCACGCAGCGGTCGTAGTACGCCTGGCCGTCGTCGGTCAGGCTCTGGCTGCGGGTCGTGCGCTGCAGCAGTCGCGCGCCGAGCCGCTTCTCGAGCCGCGCGATCGCCTTGCCGACCGCCGAGCGCGTCATGTCGAGCCGCTCCGCGGCAAGCGCGAAGCTGCCGGATTCCACTACCTGGACGAAGGTCGTGACGCCGTCGAGTCTGTCGGTCATGGTGGGTTGCGCTGATTGCGTCCTGTGATTCCCTAGTTCGGAGAAAAGGACGCGTCAATGGGGAGGGGAATTCTCACTATAGTACCGATTCCCGTCCAGCGTGCGTTGCCGGCCGCACGCGGCGAATCCTTCTCACCTGGAGGCGCGCGGCCTGTTGCGGGTCGTCGCGCAATACGCATGACGCTATCCGACTCCCGCAGGAATGCGGTCGCGCTCGCGGCCGTCTGTCTCACGTCGTTGATGTTCGGCCTCGAGATCTCGAGCGTGCCGGTGATCCTGCCGACGCTCGAACACGTGCTGCACGGCGACTTCAACGGCATGCAGTGGATCATGAACGCGTACACGATCGCGTGCACCACGGTGCTGATGGCGGCCGGCACGCTTGCTGACCGCTTCGGCCGCAAGCGCGTGTACGTGATCGGCACCGTGCTGTTCGGCGCGACGTCGTTGCTGTGCGGGCTCGCGCCGAACGTGCCGGTGCTGGTCGCGGGCCGGCTGCTGCAGGGCGCGAGCGGCGGCGCGATGCTGATCTGCCAGATCGCGGTGCTGTCGCACCAGTTCCGCGAAGGGCGCGAGCGCGGCCGCGCGTTCGGGATCTGGGGAATCGTGTTCGGGATCGGTCTCGGCTTCGGGCCGATCGTCGGCGGTGCGATCGTCGCGCTGGCGAGCTGGCCGTGGGTGTTTCTCGTCCACGCACCGCTCGCGGCCGTCGCGCTCGTGCTGATCGCCGGCGCGGTGCAGGAGTCGCGCGATCCGCATGCGGGCACGCTCGACGTCGCGGGTATCGTCACGCTGTCGCTCGCCGTGCTCGGCCTCGCGTTCTATATCACGCAAAGCGCGGAGCTGGGGCTCACGAGCGCGGCCGGCCTCGGCGTGCTCGGCGCGACCGTGCTTGCGCTGACGGCCTTCGTCGTCGCGGAGCGCGTGAGCGCGCGGCCGATGTTCGACTTCTCCGTGTTCCGGATTCGCGCGTTCACCGGCGCGATTTTCGGCTCGATGGGGATGAACTTCAGTTTCTGGCCGTTCATGATCTACCTGCCGATCTGGTTCCAGGTCGCGCTTGGGTACGACAGCGTGACGGCCGGCCTCGCGCTGCTCGCCTATACGCTGCCGACGCTGGTCGCGCCGCCGTTCGGCGAGCGGCTCGCGCTGCGCTACGGGCCCGGCCTCGTCATTCCGGGCGGCCTGTTCACGATCTCGGCCGGCTTCGCGCTGATGCGGATCGGCAGCGGCGTCGACCACGCGAGCTGGCTCACGATGCTGCCCGGCTGCGTGATCGCCGGCATCGGGCTCGGGCTCACCAACACCCCGGTCACGAACACGACGACGGGCGCGGTGCCGGGTTCGCGGGCCGGGATGGCGTCCGGTATCGACATGAGCGCGCGGATGATCTCGCTCGCGCTGAATATCGCGGCGATGGGCTTCGTGCTGGTCGCGGGGATCGTCGCGAGCCTGAAGGCGGCGGTGGCGGGGGCGGTCGATGCGGGGGCGTTGCGCACGCTGGCGCAGCAGATCGCGTCGGGCCGCACCGACGGGCTGCAGGCGATCGCGCCGGCGCAGGGCGGCGGTGTGA
>NZ_VWWG01000186.1:0-11857 GCF_011753085.1 Burkholderia sp. Tr-862 | reverse complement strand
GCACACGCGACCATGACGAGCGAATCGTCGGCCACCCGCCGCGCGACGCCGCCCGCGTCGATCCAGTCGGGTTCGAGCCCGACCGCGCGCGCAAGCTCGGCGATCGGTACGTCGGTCGTCATGGTCGCGTGTGCCCGTTCGCGCGGTGTTTCAGCGCATCATGGTTGACCGCGCCGTCGCGCCACGCGATGCAGGTGCGAGGGGGCAGCCGCTGGTCGGCGAGCCGGTCGCGCGCGCGCGGCGGCGTCTCGAACACGATCTTGCCGACCGGCAGCGCGGGCAGCACCGCGTCGTGCGAGCCGGGATTGAACGCGATCGTGAGCGTGCTGCCGTCGCCGAGCCGCCAGCGCGCGACGAGCGCCTCCGCATCGCTGTGGTCGTTGCCATTTCCTTTACCCGCCAGCAACTCGACGCCGAGTGCGCGGGCGCCGGGCAGGTGCGGCGTCACCAGCGCCGCGCGCACCGTCAGCGCGCTGCGGTAGAAGTGCCGCCATGCGTCGGCGTCGGGCCACGCATCGTCGTCCGCGTGGGCCGGCGACGAGCGCACGAACGTGGCGACGTCGTTCGGATCGGGGATCGCATCGCGATGCGCGGGGTCGGCGAACGCGGAAAACGCGGCGAACTCGCGGCGACGGCCTTCGCGCACCGCATCGGCGAGTTCGCCGCGATAGTCGGTGAAGAACTGGAACGGCTGCGTGCTGCCGTCTTCCTCGCCCATGAACAGCAGCGGGATCTGCGGCGCGAGCAGCATCAACGCGGTCGCGGCGCGCACCGCGTCGTCGTTCGCGAGCGCGCGCAGCCGTTCGCCGAACGCGCGGTTGCCGATCTGGTCGTGGTTCTGCAGGAACGTGACGAACGCGGTCGGCGGCAGGTGCGCGCTCGACTCGCCGCGCGGCGCGCCGCCGTGCAGCGGCGACGGCTCGCCCTGATACGCGAAGCCTTCGCCGAGCGTACGCGCGAGACGGCGCAGCGGCGCGTCGGCGTACGCGCGGTAGTAGCCTTCGTGCTCGCCGGTCAGCAGCACGTGTGCGCTGTTGTGGAAGTCGTCGTTCCACTGCGCATCGAAGCCGTCGGGCCCGAGCAGGCTCGCGGTATTGCGTTCGTTCTCGAGCACCAGATGCACGTGACGCGCATCGCCGAAATGCGTGCGCACGCGCCGTGCCAGCTCGCGCAGCCATGCATCGTCGTCGATCGCATGCGCGGCGTCGATGCGCAGGCCGTCGAAACGGAATTCGTCGAGCCAGTACAGCGCGTTGTCGATGAAGAACGCGCTCGTCTGCGCCCGCGAGAAATCGATCGCCGGCCCCCACGCGGTCTGCCGGTCCGCACGGAAAAATTCCGGTGCATAGCGCGGCAGCAGGTTGCCGTCGGGGCCGAAGTGGTTGTACACGACGTCGAGAAACACCTGCAGTCCGAGCCCATGCGCGGCGTCGACGAGCGCCTTTAGCTCCTCGGGCCGGCCGTATGACGCATCGGGCGCGAACGGCAGCACCCCGTCGTAGCCCCAGTTGCGCGCACCGGGGAACGCGTTGACGGGCATCAGCTCGAGCGCGGTCACGCCGAGCGCGGCGATGTCGGGCAGGCGCCGCTCGACGCTCGCATAGCCGCCGCATGCACCGACGTGCAGCTCGTACAGCACCGTCTCGTGCCACGGACGGCCGCGCCACGCGTCGTTGCGCCAGCGGTACGCGGCCGGATCGACGACCTGGCTCGGGCCGTGCACGTCGGACGGCTGGAAGCGCGACGCGGGATCGGGCACCGCGAGGCCGTCGTCGAGCAGGAAGCGGTACAGCGTGCCGGGGCCGCAGCGCGCGACGACCTCGAACCAGCCGTCGCCGGCGGCCTGCATCGCGATGCGCGCGTCGCCGTGCAGTTCGACCGCGGTCGTGCGGCTCGCGGGCGCCCACAACCGGAAGCGCGTGTGCTCCGCGTCGAGGCAGGCCGCGCCGAACGACGATGCGAACGCGTGCGTGCCGGATGGATGGGCAGTACGTGACGACATGGCGGTTCCTCACGAGGGCAGGTCGGGTGGCACGGCCGCGACCGCGATCACGGCCGTGTGCGCGGCGACGTCGAGGCCGGCCTGCGGCCACGCGCGCGGGCCGGAGTCGGGCGTCGCCGTGTCGAGCAGCACGCGGTAGTCGAGCACCGGTGCGGGCGGCTTGAACTTGATGGTGCCGGCCGACGCGTTCAGCATCACGAGCAACGCCTCGGTGCGCCCGGTGCGGCCGGCGCCGACGCGCCGCATCGTCAGCGCGCGGCGCTCGCCGTCTTCCCACGCGGGCACGCTCAGCTCGAGGCCGTGTTCGTCGAACCAGCCGATCTCGCGCATGCCCGGCGCGCCGTCGCGGTCGCCCGACGGATAGCGCGGCGCGGACATCACCGGGTACATGCGCCGCAGCGCGGCGAGCCGCGACACGAAACGGATCATCTGGATACCTTCGTCGCTGTGCGCGAGGTCCCAGTCGAGCCACGATATTTCGTTATCCTGGCAATACGCGTTGTTGTTGCCGTGCTGCGTGCGGCCGAATTCGTCGCCGGCGACGAGCATCGGCGTGCCGAGCGCGGTAAACAGCGTCGCGAGCATCGAGCGCGCGACACGCGCGCGCAGGTCGAGGATCGACGCATCGTCGGTGGCGCCTTCGACGCCCCAGTTCGCGCTGCAGTTGTCGTCGCGGCCGTCGCGGTCGTCCTCGCCGTTCGCCTCGTTGTGCTTGTGCGCATACGACACCAGATCGGCGAGCGTGAAGCCGTCGTGCGCGGTGATGAAATTGATCGACGCCCAGGTCCGGCGCCTTTGATGGTTGAACAGGTCGGCCGAGCCCGCGAGCCGCGCGGCGAGCTCCGGGCGCTGGCCTGCATCGCCGCGCCAGAAGCGCCGCACCGTGTCGCGAAAGCGGTCGTTCCATTCGGCGAAGCCGGGCGGATGACGGCCCAGCTGATAGCCGCCGAGGCCGAGATCCCACGGTTCGGTGATCAGCTTGCGCTGCGCGAGCACCGGATCCTGCCGCAACGCGTCGAAAAACCCCGCGCCCGGCTCGAAGCCATGATCCTCGCGGCCGAGCGTCACGCCGAGATCGAAACGAAAGCCGTCGATGTTGAACGCGGTGGCCCAGTAGCGCAGCGAATCCATCACCATCTGCACGACGCGCGGATGCGACAGGTTCAGCGTGTTGCCGCAGCCGGTCTCGTCGACGTGGTAACGCCGGTCGTCCTGCCGCAGCCGGTAGTAGCTCGCGTTGTCCAGGCCGCGCCACGACAGCGTCGGGCCGAGCTCGTTGCCCTCACATGTGTGGTTGTAGACGACGTCGAGCACGACCTCGATGCCGGCCGCGTGCAGTTGCCGGATCGCGATGCGCATTTCGTCGAGCCGCCGCGTCGTCAGGTATGACGGCTCCGGCGCGAAGAACGCGGCCGTGTCGTAGCCCCAGTAGTTGCGCAGCCCGCGGTTCACCAGTGCACGCTGCTGCAGGAACGCGTGCACCGGCAGCAGCTCGATCGTCGTCACGCCGATCGACAGCAGGTGATCGATGAACGCCGGATGCGACAGCGACGCGAACGTGCCGCGCTCCGGCACGCGCAGCCCGGCGCGGCGCATCGACGCGCCGCGCACGTGGGTCTCGTAGATCACGGTGCTGCGCCACGGCACGTCCGGGCGCCGGTCGTTGCGCCAGTCGAACGCCTCGTCGACGACCACGGCCTTCGGCATCGCGGGCGCCGAGTCGCGGCGGTCCATCGACAGGTCCGCGCGGTTCGAATGCACGCGATAGCCGAACAGCGCGTCGGACCAGCGGAACTGGCCGACCAGCTTGCGCGCGTACGGGTCGAGCAGCAGCTTGGTCGGGTTGAAGCGATGGCCGTGCTGCGGTTGGTACGGGCCATCCGCGCGAAAGCCGTACACGGTGCCCGGATGTGCGTTCGGCAGGTAGCCGTGCCACACCTCGTCGGTGCATTCGGGCAGGTCGAGGCGCGCGAGTTCCTTGCGGCCGGTCGGGTCGAACACGCACAGCTGGATGCGCTGCGCATGCGCGGAAAACACCGCGAAGTTGGTGCCAAGGCCGTCCCACGTGGCGCCGAGCGGATAGCTGCGGCCGGGTTCGAGACGGGAAGGCAGGGCGGTCGGCATGGGGGGATTGTCTCCGTGTCGAGGGCGCCGGGCGTCAGGCCGGGCTCAGCCATAGGGTCGCGAGCGGCGGCAGGCGCAAGGTGGCCGACCACGGCTGGCCGTGCGAGGGCACGTCCTCCGTCCATACGGCGCCGTCGTTGCCGGCATTCGTGCCGCCGTACACGGCGGCATCGGTGTTCATCAGTTCGCGCCAGTGCCCGGGCGCGGGCAACCCGACGCGATAGCCGGGGCGCGGCACCGGCGTGAAGTTGCAGACCGCGACGACGAGGCGCCCGGTATCGTCGCGGCGCGCGAACGCGAACACGCTGTTGTCGCGATCGTCGCCGATCAGCCACGAGAAGCCGGCCGCGTGACAGTCGAGCGCGTGCAGCGCCGGTTCGGCCGCATACGCGCGGTTCAGGTCGCGCACGAGCCGCTGCACGCCGCGATGCGCGGGGGCGTCGAGCAGGTCCCAGTGCGGCGTCGCATCGTGCGCGAACTCGGCCCATTGCGCGAATTCGCTGCCCATGAACAGCAGCTTCTTGCCCGGATGCGCCCACATGAAGCCGAAGTACGCGCGCAGTGTCGCGAGCCGCTGCCACGCGTCGCCCGGCATCTTCGCCGCGAGCGAGCCCTTGCCGTGCACGACTTCGTCGTGCGACAGCGGCAGCACGAAGCGTTCGGAGAACGCATAGACGAGCCCGAACGTCATCCGGTCGTGGTGATAGCGGCGATGGATCGGATCCTCGCGCACATACGCCAGCGTGTCGTGCATCCACCCCATGTTCCATTTGAAGTCGAAGCCGAGCCCGCCGTCGCCGGTCGACGCCGTGACGCCCGGCCACGCGGTCGATTCCTCCGCGAAGGTGACGACGCCGGGCGGCGCGAGCGCACCGTGCAGCGTGTCGTTCAGTGTGCGCAGGAACGCGACGGATTCGAGGTTCTCGCGCCCGCCGTGGATGTTCGGCACCCATTCGCCTTCGTTGCGCGAATAGTCGCGGTACAGCATCGACGCGACCGCGTCGACGCGGATCCCGTCGACGTGATAGCGGCGCGCCCACGCGAGCGCCGACGCGATGAGGAACGCGCCGACCTCGTTGCGCCCGAGGTTGAACACGCAGGTGTTCCAGTCCGGGTGCATGCCTTCGCGCGGATCGGCATGCTCGTAGAGCGCGCTGCCGTCGAATTGCGCGAGGCCATGCGGATCGTTCGGGAAGTGCGCGGGCACCCAGTCGACGATCACGCCGATGCCGGCCGCATGCGCGCGGTCGACGAAGCGCGCGAAGCCGTCGACCGGCCCGAAGCGCGCGGAAGGCGCGAACTGTGCGAGCGGCTGGTAGCCCCACGAGCCGCCGAAAGGGTATTCGGAAATCGGCATGAATTCGACATGCGTGAAGCCCATGCCGCGCACGTACGGGATCAGCCGCTCGGCGAGTTCGTCCCAGGTCGCGCTGCGGTCCATCTCCTCGGGTACGCGCTGCCATGATTCCGGGTGCACCTCGTAGATCGACCACGGCACGCGAAAGCGGCGCTCCGCGGGCGGGCGCGCGTGCAGCCAGCCGTCGTCGTGCCAGGCGAACGCATCGAGCGCCGCCGTGTCGGCGACGACGGACGCGGTGCGCGGCGGCGCTTCGGTCGCGCGCGCGCAGGGGTCGGCCTTGTGCGGCAGCACGCGTCCGTCGGCCGCGCGCAGCTCGTACTTGTAGTGTTCGCCGGCGCCGAGGCCCGGCACGAACAGCTCCCATACGCCCCACGGCCGCCGCAGCCGCATCGGATGCCGGCGGCCGTCCCACATGTTGAAGTCGCCGACGACCGATACGCGCTGCGCGTTCGGCGCCCACACAGCGAAGCGCACGCCGTCGACGCCGTCGATGCGCGTGGGCGTCGCACCGAGGCAGTCGAGCACGGCGGCCGGGTCGCCGGCCGCGAAACGCGCGAGCGCCGCGTCGTCGAGCAGCGTGCCGAACGCATACGCGTCCTCGGTGATCTGGCGCGTGTCCGGCCAGTCGATGGCCAGCCGGTAGCGGCCGTCGTGCGCGATCGTCCCCGCGAAGCAGCCGGCGTCGTCGACGCACGCGAGCGCGCCGAGTTCGTCGCCGTCGGGCGTCACCGCGCGTACGCGCCGCGCGCCGGGCAGCAGCGCGCGCACGACGACCCGGCCGGCGTCGGCGTGCGGGCCGAGGCACGCGAACGGGTCCGGATGGCGGCCGGCGAGCAGCGCTTCGATGTCGGTGCGGTCGAACAGCATGTCGGTCATCGGTTGCCTCCGTGGTCGGGCGCGCGGTCGGTATCGAGCAGGCGTTCGATCAGCGCGGCGAGCCCGCCGACCGGCACGCCGAGCCAGTCGGGGCGATTCGCGGCTTCGTAGCACAGCTCGTACGACGCCTTGTCGATCAGGAACAGCGCGAGCAGGCGGTCCGCGTAACGCGGGTCGACGAAGCGCTCGGGCGCCTGCTCGGCAGCCGCGCGATAGCATTCGACGAAGCGGTCGGCGGCGGCCTGCCCGAAGCGGTCGAACAGCGCGCGCTTGCGGCCGGCCGTCTGCGGCGGCGCCTTCTCGATCGCGAACTGTGCAGTCGCGCTCACGTACGACAGCGAACGCAGCAGGCCGGCCACGTCGCGCAGCGGATGCGATTTCGCGCGGCGCCGGTCGAGCGCACGCGCGGGCTCTCCTTCGAAGTCGATCAGCAGCGCGTCGCCTTGCACGTCGAGCACCTGACCGAGATGGAAATCGCCGTGAATGCGCGTGCATTGCGCGTCGAGCGTGCGCGGCACGAGTTCGCCGATGGCCTGGACGGCCGCGTCGCGCGACGCGAGCAGCACGTCCGCCGCCGCGCGGTTGGCCGGATCGAGCGTGTCGAGCTGCGTGCGCAGCACGTCGAGCGCGCGCTCGAACGACGCGATCGCATCCACGCACCAGCCGTCGACGTGCTCGGACGTCGCGGCTTCAGGCGCGAACGCGGGATCGTCGGACGGTTGCGCGAGCGCGACGTGCAACTGGCCGAGCCGCGTGCCGATGATGCCCGCGAACGCCGCGTAGCCGAGCAGCGCATCGGGTTCGTCGTCGACGTCGGCCGCGTCGCCGTCGCCCGCGGCCGGCAGCGCGAGCTCGTCGATCGCGCGCCGCAGGAAGTCGAACGAACGCGTCCACGCGTCGCCCTGATTGTCGACGTAGCGCTGCAGGATCGCGACCGTATGCGGCGTGCCGTCCGGATCGACGTGTACGACTTCACCGGCGAGCGTCGCGGTGTTCGCGTAGCCGATCCGCGTCAGGTGCCGGCTCATCTCCGCTTCCGGATGGATGCCGTGCGCGACCTTGCGCACGAGCTTCAGCACGATCGCGTCGCCGATCACGAGCGAGCTGTTGCTCTGCTCGGCCGCGAGCCAGCGCACCTCCGCCTCGTCGCCGGGATCGAGCCCGGCGAGCGCGTCTTCGGGCAGGAAGTCGAGGCGGCCGCCGTCGGATGTCGGCACCGTCGCGCCGTCGCGCAGCTTGCGCAGCATCCCGCGCGCGAACGCCGGCAGCGCGAACGCGTCGGTCAGGTAGCCGACCGTATGGCCGCGCCGCACGCGGGCGAGCGCGAGCTGCGCGAACAGCGGATGCGACGTCTCGCCGCCCCACGCGGTGGCGAGCGGCACGACATAGCGCTCGACGCCGCCGTCGCTCGCGGACACCCAGGCTTCCGCGTACTGGAACGGTTCGTCCGGCATCGGCGTGACGACGTTCAGCCACGCGTCGCCGATCTTGCGGTCCTTCGACGCGAACCAGCGCCGCCGCGTGAGCCATGACGCGAGCGCATCGTGCGCGAGCGTGTGCAGTTGCCCGACGTCCGGGCGCGCGTCGCCGCGCCGCATCACGATCGTCACGTATTCGGGCAGCGGCTCCGCGTGCGGCTGTCGCCACGACGGCTCGCGGCCGTGCTCGGACAGCACGAACCACAGGAACCCGTACGGCGGAAAGGTGAGCAGGTACGTGAGCTGCCCGATCGGCGGAAACGGCGAGTCCGACGTCATCTCGATCGGCACGCGGCCCGCGAATTCGGACAGGTCGAGCTCGACCGCCTGCGACGCGCGCGACAGGTTCGCCACGCACAGCACCGTCTCGTGGCCTTCGAGCTCGCGCAGGTACGCGAGCACCTTGCGGTTCTCCGGACGCAGGAAGCGGATCGAGCCGCGGCCGAACGACTGCGTCGCGCGGCGCGTCGACAGGATCCGGCGGGTCCAGTTCAGCAGCGAATGCGGGTCGCGCGTCTGCGCCTCGACGTTGACGGCGTCATAGCCGTACAGCGCGCCCATCACGGGCGGCAGCACCAGCAGTTCCGGGTCTGCGCGCGAGAAGCCGCCGTTGCGGTCGGACGACCATTGCATCGGCGTGCGCACGCCGTCGCGGTCGCCGAGGTGGATGTTGTCGCCCATGCCGAGCTCGTCGCCGTAGTAGATCACCGGCGTGCCGGGCATCGACAGCAGCAGCGAGTTGATCAGCTCGATGCGGCGCCGGTCGCGCTCCATCAGCGGCGCGAGGCGGCGCCGGATCCCGAGGTTGATCCGCGCCCGGCGATCGCTCGCATAGGTCTGCCACAGCAGGTCGCGCTCCGAGTCGGTCACCATCTCGAGCGTCAGCTCGTCATGATTGCGCAGGAACACGGCCCACTGGTTGCTGGGCGCGAGCGCCGGCGTCTGCCGCATGATGTCGATGATCGGGAAGCGGTCCTCGCTCGCGATCGACATGTAGATGCGCGGCATCAGCGGGAAGTGGAACGCCATGTGGCATTCGTTCTCTTCGCCGAAATATTCCTGCACGTCCTCCGGCCACTGGTTCGCTTCCGCGAGCAGCATCCGGTTCGGATACTCGGCGTCGATCGTCGCGCGGATCCGCTTCAGGATCGCATGCGTTTCCGGCAGGTTCTCGTTGTTGGTGCCTTCGCGCTCGACCAGGTACGGCACCGCGTCGAGCCGCAGCCCGTCGATGCCGAGATCGAGCCAGAAGCGCATCACCTGGATCACCTCGCGCACGACGGCCGGGTTGTCGAAGTTCAGGTCCGGCTGGTGCGAGTAGAAGCGGTGCCAGTAGTACTGGCCGGCGACCGGGTCGTGCGTCCAGTTGGAGGTTTCGGTATCGAGGAAGATGATCCGCGTGCCCGCGTATTTCGTGTCGGTGTCGGACCACACGTAGTAGTCGCGATGCATCGAGCCGGGCTTCGCGCGCCGCGCGCGCTGGAACCACGGATGCTGGTCCGACGTGTGGTTGATCACGAGCTCCGTGATCACGCGGATGCCGCGCGCATGCGCTTCGCGAATGAAGCGCCGCACGTCGGCGAGCGTGCCGTAGTCGGGATGCACGTCACGGTAGTCGGCGATATCGTAGCCGTCGTCGCGGCGCGGCGACGGGTAGAACGGCAGCAGCCAGATCGCGTCGACGCCGAGCTCGGCGATGTAGTCGAGCTTCATGATCAGGCCCGGGAAGTCGCCGATCCCGTCGTTGTTCGAGTCGTAGAACGACTTCACGTGCACCTGGTAGATGATCGCGTCCTTGTACCACAGCGGATCGTCCGCGCAGAGCGCGGGCGCGCGGCGCCGCGAACGGCGCCGGCGCGGCGTGCCGGCCGGTGCGAGCGACGGGAACTGCGCGCGACGCACGTCGTCGAGGGGATCTTCGCGTTTCATCATGCGTGTGCTCCGGAATGGCCCCGGGCATCGGCCGGGTCGGGCGCCTCCGCTCGCGCGGCGCCGGGAGACGGCGCGAGCCGCCAGATCGCGTACGGCCGCACATGTGGGTCGAGCGATACGTACTGGCGATGCCCGCGCCAGGTTTCGGCATGCGCGGCGTCCTGTTCGAGCACGTCGAGCGGTTCGCCGTCGACGAGCCCGAAGCCGCGCCACAGCGCCGCATCGAGCGTGAAATTCGCGGCCTGCGGATGCCACGGGTCGAGGCTGATCGCGACCGCGACGACGCTGTCGTGCGCGGGCGTCGCCTTCACGAACACCAGCACCTGATCGTTGTCCGCATCGACGAAGGTGAGGCCGAGATGGGTCTGCAGCGCCGGATGGTCGCGCCGCGCGCGGTTCAGCCGCGCGATTTCGGCGCCGATGTGCGCGGCCTTGCGCCAGTCGCGAACGCGCAGCTCGTATTTCTCCGCGTCCGCGTATTCCTCGCTGTCGGGCAGCGGCGCCGATTCGCCGATCTCGAAGCCCGAGTACAGGCCCCATGACCCGGCGAGGGTCGCTGCCAGCGCCGCGCGGATCACGAACTGCGAGCGCGGGGCGTTCTGCAGGTGGCGCGGATTGATGTCGGGCGTGTTCACGAAGAAGTTCGGCCGGAAGAACTCGCGCGCGGGGCCGGCCGTCAGCTCGGTCAGGTAGTCGATGAATTCGCGCTTCGTCTCGCGCCACGTGAAATACGTGTACGACTGCGAGAAGCCGATCTTCGCGAGCCGGTACATCATCCCCGGCCGCGTGAACGCCTCCGACAGGAACACGACGTCCGGATGCTTGCCGCGCACGTCCGCGATCATCCACGCCCAGAACGGCAGCGGCTTCGTGTGCGGATTGTCGACGCGGAAGATCCGCACGCCGGCGTCGACCCAGAACAGCACCGCGTCGCGCAACGCGAGCCACAGGTCGGGCAGCGCATCCGGCGCGTAGAAATCGGGGTTCACGATGTCCTGGTAGCGCTTCGGCGGATTCTCCGCATAGCGCAGCGAACCGTCGGGGCGCCACGCGAACCAGCCCGGATGCGCGGCGAGCCACGGATGATCGGGCGAGCACTGGATCGCGAAATCGAGCGCGATCTCGAGCCCCTGCGCATGCGCCGCGTCGACCAGCGTGCGGAACGACGCGAGCGTGCCGAGCTGCGGATGCACGGCCGTGTGGCCGCCTTCGGACGAGCCGATCGCATACGGGCTGCCGACGTCGTCGGGGCCGGCCTTCAGGCTGTTGTTGCGGCCCTTGCGCGCGGTCGTGCCGATCGGATGGATCGGCGGGAAATACAGCACGTCGAAACCCATGTCGCGGATGCGCGGCAATTGCGCGATCACGTCGTCGAACGTGCCGTGCCGGTGCGGATCGTTGCTCGCCGAGCGCGGGAACATCTCGTACCAGCTCGAGAAGCGCGCGGCGCGGCGTTCGACCTCGACCGGGTAGAGGGTGTCGTCGTGCGTGACGAACGGCCGGTAGCGCAGCGCCGCGTACGCGTCGGCGAGCGCAGGCGCGTCGAGCAGCGCGAGGCGCGCGTCGGGCGACGCGTCCTTGAAATCGGCGGTGAGCTGTTCCATCCGCTTGAGCGCGTGCCGATCGGCCGGATCGGCGTGCTTCAACGCGGTCGCGAGCAGCAGTTGCGCCTCGCGTACCTCCAGCGTCACGTCCTGGCCGGCCGCGCGCTTCTTCGCGATGTCGGTGACGAGCGACGCCCAGTCGTCGCGCCATGCGATCACGCGGAACACGTGGCGGCCGATCCGGTCGAGCGCGATGCGCGCGTGCCAGCGATCGTTCGGCTCCGCGACGAACGGCACTTCGCGCCACGTGTCTTCGTCGTCCGCCCGCCATTGCAGCGCGGCCGAGAGATGCGCGTGGCCATCCGTGAAGATCGATGCGTGCACAACCAGCGTCTCGCCGACCACGCGTTTGATCGCGAAGCGGCCGCCGTCGACCGTCGGCTCGACGCGTTCGATCGCGATCCGGTCGGCCGCGAGCGCGGCCGACAGCGCGGTGCGCTCGCCCGCGGCATCGGTGCGAGTGAGCGCGGGCGGCGCGCGA
>NZ_VWWG01000185.1:0-12035 GCF_011753085.1 Burkholderia sp. Tr-862 | reverse complement strand
AGGCGCACGCCGAACCACACGAGCGCGACCAGCCCGGCGACCACCAGCAGGATCGCGGCGACCCGCACGCTGATCGCCGCGGCCAGCGCCGCCGACGCGCCGAACACGATGCCCGGCGCGACGTGCACGGGTGCCCAGATCAGCGCCGACACGACGTTGACCGGATAGAACGACCGGCGCGGCAGCGTCGCGCAGCCGACCACGACCGGCACGACCGCGCGCAGCGGTGCCAGGAAGCGCGCGAGCACGATGCTCTTCATCCCGTGGCGCAGCACGAACTGCTCGCCGCGCCCATAGGCGTCCGCGTAGCCCAGCCGCACCCAGCCGTTGCGAATCGCGCCGCGGTAGCGGCGTCCGAGTTCGTAGCTGACGCCGTCGCCGACGACCGCGCCGGCGGCCGCGACGCCGATCGTCGTCCAGCCGTCGAGCGCGCCCGCGCCGATCAGCGTGCCGGCCGCGAACATCACGGCGCCGGCCGGCACGACCGTGCCGATCAGCGCGATCGCCTCGGCGCAGGCGGTGACAAACACGATCGCCAGCACGAGTACCGGATGTGCGCCGATCGCGCCCAACCATGCGTGGATCGTGTCGCTCATCGCGGGTCGCGCGGCGTGGCGGCGCGGCGTGTCCGCACCGGGCCGGCCATGGCGTGGGGAAGGTTCATCGGAGGGTGTGTGTGTTCGTGCGGGCCGGTGGCGTCAGTCGAACTCGTGCTGCCGCGCATCGGCCTCGAGCGGCGCATCGTGGTAGCCGACGGTCGCGATCTCGTGCAGGTAGCGCGCGAGAAACGCGCCGATCGACCCGGCTTCCTCATACTGCTGCACATGGCGGAACTCATGCGTGAGCAGGCGCCGCGTGTCGTGGCCGCGCAGCACGAACACCGCATGGCCGAGCGTGAGGCCGATCGTCCCCGGCGACAGCAGCCCGGTGTCGCGCGCGATCGCGGCCAGCGCCGGCGTGTCGGGAAACGGCAGGCGGTCGCCGATCACGACGCGGATCCGCTCCGGTTGCGCGACGCCCACAGTACGCGCGTCGTCGGCCTGCGCGGGCGTGAGCGGCACGCCCTGCGCGAGCCCGTGCGCCGCCTGCGCGTCGGCCCACGCGACGGCGTCGGGCAGCGCGGACGGCAGGATGTCGGCGAGTTCGATCATCGTGGAGGCTCCTCGGATCAGGACGGTGCAATCGGGCACCAGTTTATCTCTGATTGACATCCTCCCCCGCCTGAAGTCGGGAGATTCCTACCGCGTCTGAAACGACAATGCTTGTCTCAGATCGCCTCGGCGGGTTCCTGCTTCACGGAGCGGCCCGACTGCACCGGCTCTCCACAGGCTGCAACGCGGTGTCCCCGCGCCAGAATGTTCAGAGCACCGACGACATCGGCGTTCTCCTCGTAACTGCATTCGACACAGGCGAATTTTTCCTGCGTGGTCCGGTTATCCGCACTCACGTATCCACAAGCCGGACACGTCCGGCTTGTATTCGCGGGCGGAACCGCCACGAGCCAGCCGCCATTCCAGGCCAGCTTGTATTCCAACTGCCGCCTGAACTCGAACCACCCTTGGTCGAGGATCGCCTTATTCAGGCCGGACTTGGCCCGAACGTTCCTGCCAGGCGCATCGGTACTGCCTGCCGCCGACCTGGACATATTCCGAACCTGCAAGTCCTCGATACACACCATCGCGTGGTTTTTGCTGATCGTGGTCGTGGCTTTGTGCAGGTAGTCGCGGCGAGCATTGCCGATGCGCGTATGGATGCGCTGGACTCTGGCCTTGGCTTTTTTCCAGTTATTGCTGAACTTGACCTTGCGGCTCATCGCACGCTGGCATCGGCGCAGACGAGCCTCATGTTTCCTGAAACTGTTGAGCGGTGCGACAAAAGTGCCGTCGCTCATCGTGGCGAAGCGGGCGATGCCCACATCGATGCCGATCGCGCTGGTGGCATGGGGCACCGGCTGCTCGACCTCGCGCTCGGTCTGGATCGAGACACACCACTTGCCCGCGTTGAAGCTGACCGTTGCGTTGCGCAGTTCGCCCGGCACGGGACGCGACAGCCTCAGTCGCATCCAGCCCAGCTTGGGCAGGAAAATCCGCCCATTGGGCTGGTCGAGCTTGAATTGCTTGGGGTCCGGGTAGCGAAAACTGTCGCGCTGGCCGCGCTTCTTGAACTTCGGAAACGCCGCTCGCTTGGCGAAGAAGTTCTTGTAGGCCCGCTCCATGTCCTTGAGAGCCTGTTGCAACGGGTGAACGGGTGCGTCCTTGAGCCATGGCGTTTCGCCTCCGTTACGCCACTCCGTCAGATGCTTGGCCATTGCTACGTAGCCAATGAACTTGCCGCCCGCCTCGTAGTTCTCCTTCTGCAACGCCAGTGCCTTGTTGTAGACGAACCGGCACGATCCGGCGAAGCGGCGCATATCGCGCTGCTGCTCGCCGTTTGGCATCAGTTCGAACTTGAAGGCCTGGAGTCGTCGCATCGGACGATTGTATGTCTGGCCCGCAAGAGCGAGTCAAGCCTTTCGACGCGGTCGCTATTACGTCTTTCAAGTGCTACTCGAGCATTCGTAAAAAGTTGTGAGGCGTCGCGCTGTGGTCTCTGTCTTACTTTGCCGGAAGTTGCGGCGGCGCGCCTGTTGAAATCGTCCGCAAATACATCGACCAACAGAAAACGCCCCACTAGCCGCCGGAAAGGACGCCTACGGCGTCCGCGCTATCCTTCCCCGCCCTGAAGGACGAGGTTTGACGCGCTTTCAGATCAGGGCGGTCCGCGATACACACCACCCGCCGGACGGCAATGACTCCCCGTGAATACCCGCCCCATCTGGCCCTATCGCCGGTACCATGTCCCTCTGATTATTTCGTTTCCAGACACACTCCACACCTGAATGTCTCAAAAATTTCCCGCAGGCGCACCTTTTCCGGCTTCGGCGGAATATATTGGTCAGAAGAACGGCTGCGGCGGCAACCGGCGGAACAGTGCGCGGCGGTATCCCGATGAGGAACGCGAGTGATCAGGATCATTCTGGCTGACGATCACGCAGTCATGCGGGACGGACTGCGTCACATCCTGGAAACGGCCGGCGGTTTCGAAATCGTCGGCGAGGCGAGCGACGGCGCGGCCGCGCTCGCGCTGGCCGAGCGTTGCGCCGCCGACGTGCTGCTGCTCGACCTGTCGATGCCCGGGCCGACCGGTATCGAGCTGATCCGGCTCGTCAAGACGCGCGCGCCGTCGCTGCGCATGCTGGTGCTGACGATGCATGCGGAGGCGCAGTACGCCGCGCGCGCGTTCAAGGCCGGCGCGACCGGCTACCTGACGAAGGACAGCGCGACCGCCGAGCTCGTCCAGGCCGTCACGAAGGTCGCGGCGGGTGGCGTCTACGTAAGCCCG
Organism: Burkholderia sp. Tr-862; assembly: GCF_011753085.1. Lineage (NCBI taxonomy): Bacteria > Pseudomonadati > Pseudomonadota > Betaproteobacteria > Burkholderiales > Burkholderiaceae > Burkholderia > Burkholderia sp. Tr-862. The sequence continues at coordinate 8,654 of NZ_VWWG01000185.1, read as the reverse complement.
CAGACGGCCGAAAGCCTCGCGCGCACGCTGCGCGCGCCGGTCGAAATGCTGCCGCACGAACGGTTGTCCGCGCGCGAACTCGACGTGATGCGCCGCATCGTCGCGGGCCAGACGGTCACGCGGATCGCATCGGAACTTACGCTGAGCGCGAAGACGGTCAGCACCTACAAGACGCGCATCCTCGAGAAGATGGAGCTGCCGCACGAAGCCGCGCTGGTGCGCTACGCGGTGCGCCACGATCTCGACCTCGGCGTCGACGACGCATGACGCCCCCGTTCCGCGTGCGCGCCGCAGCCCCCGACGACGACGACGCGCCGGATCCGTCGCACCTGTTCATGTCGTCGCTGCCGCCCGGCCGGCAGGAGCGGCGGCTCGCGATCGCGATGGTGATCGTGTCGGCCGTGATCTTCGCCGCGCTCGCGCCATTCGCGGGCATGCCGCTTGCTCGCGTGTGGGGCTTCATTCCCGTGTACCAGTCGGCGATCGTCGTCAACGACATGGTGACGGCCGGCCTGCTGCTCGGCCAGTACGCGATCCTGCGCGAGAAATCGCTGCTCGCGCTCGCGGCCGGCTACCTGTTTACGGGTTTCATGGCCGGCACGCACATGCTGACCTTTCCGGGGCTGTTCACGCCGACGGGCCTGCTCGGCGCGGGCGAACAGACCACCGCGTGGCTTTATCTGTTCTGGCACGGCGGCTTTCCGCTGGCGGTCGCCGCGTACGTGCTGCTGCGCGCGATGCCGCGCGCCCACCCGCCGTCGCTCGAGCGGCGCCGCGCGACGCTTCCGCTGCTGCTCTGCATCGTCCTGACGGCCGGCGCGACCGGCGCGCTCGCGCTGCTCGCGACCGCCGGCCATGACCTGCTGCCGCGCATCATGCAGGGCAACCGGATGGCCGCGACGATGACGACCGCGATCACGGTCGTCTGGGCGTTGAACCTGGCCGCGCTCGTGCTGATGTGGCGGCAGCGGCGGCGCCATTCCGTGCTCGACCTGTGGGTGATGATCGTGCTCGTCGCGTGGCTGTTCGACATCGCGTTGTCGTCGATGCTGAACCACGGGCGCTTCGACCTGGGCTTCTACGCGGGGCGGACCTACGGCCTCGTCGCGTCGGGCGTCGTGCTGTTCGCGCTGCTGTTCGAGAACGGCCGGCTGCATGCGCAGACGGTGCGTGCGCTCGCCGGCGCGCGCTATCAGCACCTGCTCATCGTGCAGAAGAGCGCGCAGCTCAACGACGCGAACGAGCGGCTCGAGCAGCGCGTCGCGGCCCGCACCGCGCAGTTGAGCGCGTCGAACCGCGACTTGCGGCGCGAAGTCGAGGAGCGCGTGCGCGCGGAGCGGGCGCTGCAGGCGTCGCGCGAGGAGCTGCGCGAGATCGCGGCGATCAGCGCGAGCGCGCGCGAGGCCGAGCAGCGCCGCATCGCGCGCGAACTGCACGACGAACTCGCGCAGACGCTCGCGACGCTGAAGAACGATCTCGAATGGCTGCTCGATCACGTGCCGCAGGACGATGCGCCGCTGGCGCGCAAGATCGCGGCGATGCATGCGCTCGCGCGCGGCGCGGTGACGGCCACGCGGCGCATTGCATCCGACCTGCGTCCACTGATGCTCGACGACCTCGGGTTCGCGGCCGCGATGCAATGGCTCGTGGAGGATTTCCGGCACCGTCACGGCATGGCGTGCACACTGCGAGTCGAGCCGAGCGAGCTGCAGCTCGACGAACCGTATGCGACGGCCGTGTTCCGCATCGCGCAGGAAGCGCTTGCGAACGTCGCGCGGCACGCGGCCGCGTCGAGCGCGACCGTGGAACTCGTGTACCGGGACGAGACGATCGCGCTGACGATTCGCGACGACGGTGCGGGCTTCGATCCCGGTGTGCCGCGCAAATCGGGATCGTTCGGGCTGGTCGGCCTGCGCGAGCGCGCGTATCTCGTCGGCGGCACGCTGCGGATCGATACGACCCTGGGCGAAGGGACGAAGGTGGAGGTGGATATTCCGGTGGCGTCCGCGCATGTGGCGATCGCGCAGGATGGACGGGGGACGTCGCGCTGACGCAGGGGGTGACCGATGGCGGCAAGGTCGACAGATTCCGGGCGCCGGCCGCATCGTTCATGCATCAATGGTAATCGTCTTCCCGCTGATGGCGGACGGCGAGGATCGTGACTTGCTCGGCGGCCTCGACCTCGAACAGCAGGATATAGCCCGATGTGCCGAACGATACGATCAGTTCACGCAAAAACGGATCCCCGGCGTCGATCTTGCGGCACGTGAACGGAAACCGTCGAAGCATCGCTACACCTTGTTCGATCGCTTCCGCCGCATGAGCCGCCGCATCCACATCGCGGTCGAGCAGATATCGATACAGTCGCATCAGGTCGTCACGCGCCGCACGCGTATAGCGGACCCGATAGATCAATCGCCCGCCTTCGTCGCACGCGCGGCTTTCAGCATGTCCTCGAGTTCCACCTGCACGTCCGCGGCATCGACATATTCACCGGTACGTCGCGCCTCGTCGCGCGACGCCAGGCCACGAGCAACAAACTCGTGCTGCAGACGCCGACGCGCAATGCCGTCACGCAGTGCCAACTCCATGAACGCGGATAGCGTCTCGTTTTGCTCGAGAACGGATTCCGCCGCCTCCCGCAACTGCGGATCGACACGCAGTGCAGGCATGGTCGCTGTTTTCATTACACTCTCCATGCATTACATATGCAATGCATGGTAGCACGACTCCCCCTTCCAAGGCAGTCCACCGTTCGGCCAGGCCGGCGCGTGCTGAACAGGGATCCAACCCTGCCCATCACGCCCGCACCGCCACCATCCCCCGCTCCGAGCGCGTCCACGCGACCAGCGCGCCGATCCCGAGCAGCGCGAGACACACGATCGGCACGATCATCGGCCCGAACGCGGTGCCCGTCACCTTGCCCGCGAACGGCATCAGGTTCTGGCTGAAGAAGCCACCGAGGTTGCCGATCGAGTTGATCGCCGCGACACTCGCCGCCGCGCGCGCGCCGGTGAAGTAGCGCGGCGGCATCGACCAGAAGCACGGATACAGCAGCGGGATGCACGCGCCGCCGAGCACGAGCGCGATGAAGCGCAGCGGCGTCGACGGCAGCACGAGGCTCAGCAGAAAGCCGAGCGCGCCGAGCGCCGCGACGATCGCGATCGTGCGCAGGATGCTCTTCGCGCGGCGCAGCTTCGACGGCAGCCACACCAGCAGCAGCACCGCGAGCGCCCACGGCAGCATGCTCAGGAAACCGTTCATGCTGCTCGACACGCCGAACGATTTCACGAGCGTCGGCAGCCAGTACGTGACGCCGTACAGCGACGTCGACATCAGCATGTAGGTTGCCGCGAACAGCATCACGCGCGGATCGAGCAGCGCCTTCCACGGCTGGCCGTGCTCGGCCTGCGCCGGCTTCTCGCGCTCCAGCGCGGCCGCGACAATCTGCTTCTCGCGTTCGTCGAGGAACGGCGCCTCGCGGAACGAGGCCGGCAACACGCGGAACACGACGATCGCGACGATCACGGCCGGGATGCCCGTCGCCACGAACACCCACTGCCAGCCCGCGAGCCCCCACACGCCGTTCAGGCTCAGCAGCACGCCGCCGACCAGCGACCCGAGCATGTTCGCGAGCGCGCTGCCGAGCGTGAAGATGCCGAGCACCTTCGCGCGGTAGCTCTGCGGGAACCACAGCGTCAGGTAATAGATCACGCCCGGATAGAAGCCGGCCTCGGCGATGCCGAGCAGGAAGCGCAGCGAGCAGAACGCCGGCATCGAGGTCGTGAAGCCCATCAGCACGGTGATGAGGCCCCACGTCAACATGATCCGCGCGAGCCACACGCGGGCGCCGTAGCGATGCAGCGCGAGCGTGCTCGGCACCTCGAACAGCAGGTAGCCGATGAAGAACAGCGACGACGCGAGCCCGAACGCGGCCTCCGTCATCCCGAGGCTGTGCACCATCTGCAGCTTCGCGAAGCCGACGTTCTGCCGGTCGATGAACGCGATCAGGAACATCACGACGAGGATGGGCAGCAGGCGCCGCGCCATCTTCGACATGACGCGCTGCTCTTCGGCGGACGCGGGGTCCAGGGTTTCGGTGGCATTCATTGGGGGCTCCTCCGTGAATCGGTTGCTTGTCGGTTGAATCGGCGCCGCGCGCGACGAACGCGCGGGCGCGGTGCAGGTCGATGAAATCGTGGACTGGCGGCGCTCAGCGTGCCTGGTAGTCGTCGAGCATCGGCGCGAACATCTCGTGCCACGCACGCGGCTTGGCCTTGATCGTGCCGGCGAGGTACAGGAACTCGACGTAGTCCATCAGCTGGTTCGGCCAAACCGAGAACCGCGTGTCCGGCGCGGCGAGCATCCGTATCACGTCGTCGTGCGACACGCCGACACCCGACGAGGCCGCATATAGCGCGGCCGCCGCGCGCGGATCCTGCACGATCAGGCGGTTCGCTTCGTCGAGCGCGCCGAGAAACGCCGCGGCCAGCGCAGGCTCCGCATCGACGAGCCGCTTCGGCGCGAACACGACGTCGAGCGTCATGGGGCCGAGCACGTCGACCGAATTCACCACGCGATGAATGCCCGGCTGCCGCAATTCGAGCGTCGAGAACGGCGGCGACGTGAAGTGCGCCGTCACGCCGTTCTCGCGGCGGATCAGCGCCTGCATCGCCTGCGGATGCGGCAGGTTCACGGTGATCGAATCGAGCTGCGCGAAATGCCTGGCGCCCAGCTGCCGGCTCGCGACCATTTGCAGCACGACCGCCGACAGCGACGTGCGGATGCCCGGCACCGCGATCCGGTCGGACGGCGTGAAGTCGCGCAGCGACGCGAGGCCCGGACGGTTCGCATTGAGCGACAGCGATGTCGTCGACAAGCCGCTGATGCCGATCACCTCGACATTCGGAATCCCGCGCGCCCGCGCCCACAGCTCGATGAAGCCCGGCGCGCCGGCCCCCGCGAAGTCGAGCGTGCCGGCCATCATCGCGTCGTTGACGGAATTGCCGCCGTCGAGCAGCACCCAGTCGAGCGCGAGGTCGCGCAGGCCGTGCCGCGCCGCGTGCCGCTCGAACAGGCGCTGCTTCTCCATCACGAGCAGCGGCAGGTACAGCACGCCGTAGCCTTTCGAGATTCGCACCGTGCGCGGCTTCGAGCGCACCAGCGACGGTGCGGCGAGCGCGCCGAGGCCGGCGGCGAGCAACGCGCGGCGGCGCGGCGACGTCGTCATGCGCACGCCTGCGTGCGGCGCACGGCAAGCGGCCACGCGGCGGCCGGCGTCACACCTCGCCGTGCATTGCGCCGCGCCTTCGTCGTGCCCGTGAGATGCTGCATGTTGCCGTCTCCTCTGGTATTAATGCCGTCATCGCTTGTTCCGGCTGAACACAGGTTATCGAGCGAGTCTGAGAAAATGCTGACATCCCGGCCCCGGGAAAACCCCTAACCTTCTACCTGCAAACGGCACCATGCGCATTCTCGTCGTGGAGGACGATGCCGAAATCGGCGCGGCGATCCGCAGCCGCCTCACGCGGCTCGGCCATGCCGTCGATCTCGAAACCGACGGTTCGACCGCGAACAGCCTGCTGCGCGTCGAGCGCTTCGACCTCGTCGTGCTCGATGCGAACCTGCCTGGGCTCGACGGCTTCGCGGTGCTGCGCAACCTGCGCGCGTCGGGCAGCACGACGCCGGTGCTGCTCGTCACCGCGCGCTCGGCGATCGACGACCGCGTGAGCGGCCTCGGCTTCGGCGCCGACGACTATCTCGTGAAGCCGTTCGACTACCGCGAGCTCGACGCGCGCGTTCAGGCGCTGCTGCGCCGCAACAGCGGCCATGCGAACGACGTGCTGACGCTCGGCGGCCTCGTGATCGACCGCAGCAGCCGCCTCGCGGAACTCGACGGCCAGCCGCTGTCGCTGTCGCGCCAGGAGTTCGCGCTGCTCGAGATCCTCGCGAGCCGCCCGCAGCGGATCTTCTCGAAGGACGAGCTGCTGAACCAGCTGTTCAGCTTCGGCAACGAGCCGAGTGCGAACGCGGTCGAGCAATACGTGACGCGCGTGCGCAGGAAGCTGCAGGGCAGCTCGGTCGAGATCCGCACCGCGCGCGGGATGGGGTATCAGATTGCCGCGCATTGACTGGTTCCCGAAGACGCTGTTCGGGCGCACGCTGCTGTTCATCGCGCTCGTCGTCGCGACCGGCGCGCTCGCCCTCGCGGTGATCGCGCGCTACTACGCGGGCGTCGCGGCCGAGCGCGCATACGACCAGTTGCTTGCGGGCGCATCGATCCAGGTCGCGGAGAATCTGTACGTGCAAGGCGGCGTGCTCGCGCTGAATCCGCCGGTGGCCGCGCTGTCGACGCTGTCGCGCTACGACCTCGTCTACTACAAGGTCGTCGATTCGCGCGGCGTCGTCGTGGCCGGCTACAACGATCTCGCGAGCTCCGCGACGCTCGCCGCCGCGAAGCAGGGCCCCGCGTTCGCGAACGCCGTCTATCAGGGACACCGGATCCGCACCGCGACGATCGCACGCTACATGCCCGAGGAAAGCACGCCGGGCTGGGCGCTCGTGACGGTAGCGCAAACCACCAACGCGCGGCAGCAGTTGACCAACGACATGAGCATCAAGGTATGGACGTTGATCCTGCTGATGAGTGTGCTCGCGATCGGCGCGAGCGGCCTCGCGATCCGGCGCGGGCTGCGCCCGCTCGCGCAGATCGGCACGATCATCGCCGCGCGCGACCCGGCCGATTTGCGGCCGGTGGCCGTCGATACACCGAGCGAGATCGACGCGATCATCGGGTCGATCAACGGGCTGATGCATCGCCTGGCCGAGCGGATCAACGCGATGCAGCGCTTCATCGCCGACGCCGCGCACCAGATGCGCACGCCGCTCGCGCGGCTCGACGCGCAGATCGAACTGCTCGACGGCGAGGTCGATCCCGCGCGTCATGCGGCGCGGCTCGATGCGTTGCGAGCGACCAGCTCGGATGTCGGGCGGCTCACCGGGCAGTTGCTCAACCATGCGATGGTGATCCATCGTACCGAGGCCGTGCCGCTGCAACCCGTCGAACTCGTCGCGCTCGCGAAGGACGTGCTCGGCCGCGCGATTCCGCTCGCGGACGAGCGCGACGTGGCCGTCGCATTCGCGAGCGATTCACCGCACGCGTGGATCGATGGCGATGCAATCAGTCTGCAGGAGGCGTTGTCGAACGTGCTGCACAATGCGCTGCTGCATGGGCATGCGGACGATATCGTCGTGTCGGTCGCCACCGCGGGCAACAGCGACGATGCGGTGACGCTGACCGTCACCGACAACGGGCGCGGGATTCCGCGCGAGCATTGGGACGCGGCGTTGCAGCCGTTCGTGCGGATCGCACCGGACGGCACCGAACGCCGCACGGGGTCGGGCCTCGGGCTCGCGATCGTGCAGGAGGTGATGAAGGCGCACGGCGGGCGCGTCGGGTTCGCGTTTCCCGAGGCGGGCGGGTTTGCGGTGGTGCTGACGTTTCCGCGGGCGGTGACGACGCACGCCGATCACGCTTGAAATGAAGCCCCGTGGCGCCGCCTACACCGCCACCGCCTCCCCACCTAGATAGGCATCGCGCACACGCTCATCGTCGAGCAGTGCCTTCGCAGGCCCTTCGAGCACGACACGCCCCGTCTGCAGCACGTACCCGTAATGCGCGATTTCCAGCGCGAGGCTCGCGTTCTGCTCGACCATGAACACGGTCACGCCCTGCCGGTTGATCGCGTCGATCAGTTCGAGCACCTTGTCGACGTAGAGCGGCGACAGCCCCATCGTCGGCTCGTCCATGCAGATCAGCTTCGGCCGTGCCATCAGCGCCCGCGCCATCGCAAGCATCTGCTGCTCGCCGCCCGACAGCGTGCCCGCGCGCTGCGTCAGCCGCTCGCGCACACGCGGAAACAGGTCGAGCACGCGCTCGTAGTCTTCCGCCACCGCCGTGCGGTCGCCACGCGTGTATGCCCCCATCAGCAGGTTCTCGCGCACGCTCATGTCGCCGAATAGCCGCCGCGCCTCCGGCACGGCCGCGATCCCGCGCCGCACGCGCTGCGGCGTCGCGAGCGCGGTCACGTCGTCGCCGTCGAAGCGCACGACGCCGCAGCGCGGCCGCATCAGCCCGAGAATCAGCTTCATCGTCGTCGACTTGCCGCTCGCATTGCCGCCAAGCAGGCTGACGATCTGCCCGCGGCCGACTTCGAAGTTCACGTCGAAATGCACCTGCACCGGCCCGTAGAACGTGTCCAGGTGTTCGAGTTTCAGCAGCGCATCGGTCATGGTCGTGTCGGGTCCGGAAGAAAGTGCGGTCATGCGGCCGCCTGTGCTGCGCGGTCGGCCGGCGCGCCGCCCGCATGGCGGCGGCCGAGGTACGCCTCGATCACGCGCGGGTCGTGCCGCACGTCGCGCGGCGCGCCTTCGGCGATCTTCACGCCGTTGTCGAGCACCATCACGCGGTCGGACACGCGCATCACGAGTTCGAGCTTGTGCTCGATCAGCAGGATCGTCAGGCCGCGCGCCTTCAGCGACTGGATCAGTTGCAGCATCTCGGCCGTTTCCGTCTCGTTCATCCCGGCCGTCGGTTCGTCGAGCAGCAGCAGGCGCGGATGCAGCGCAAGCGCGCGGCCGATCTCCACACGCCA
>NZ_VWWG01000184.1:0-12210 GCF_011753085.1 Burkholderia sp. Tr-862 | reverse complement strand
GCGCTGCCGCCGCCGACACTCGGGCCCGCGCTGGTCGGGGTCGGCGCCGCACTCGTGCTGCTGCTCGGGTCCGCGCTGCCGCCGCTCGCGCCGCTCACGCGCGTGCCGCCGGTGCGCGTGCTGCGGCGCGACTGGGGCGACGCGTCGCGTATCGCGTGGGCCGCGTATGCGATCGGCGTCGTGCTGTTCGCGGGGTTGCTGATCATCGCGGCGGGCAACCTGAAGCTCGGGCTGATCGTCGCGGGCGGGTTCGCCGGCGCGCTGGTCGGTTTCTCGCTGATCGCGCGGCTCGTGCTGTACGCGGCGGCGCGCGCGGTGCGCAATGCGCGCGTGGCCGCGGGCATCGGCTGGCGCTACGCGCTCGCGTCGCTGCACCGGCGCGGCACGGCGAGTGCGCTGCAGATCACCGCGCTCGCGCTGGGCCTGATGTGCCTGCTGCTGATCGCGATCACGCGCAACGATCTCGTCGCCGGCTGGCGGCAGTCGACGCCGCCCGATGCGCCGAACCAGTTCCTGATCGATATCCAGCCCGACCAGCGCGACGACGTCGCGGCGTGGCTCGCCGCGCACGGCGTGCGCGACGCGGTGCCCGCGCCGATGGTGCGCGGCCGGCTCGTCGCGATCAACGGCAAGCCGGTGAACCCGGACGCGTATCCGTCGGACGAGGCGCGCCGGCTCGTCGACCGCGAGTTCAACCTGTCGTATACGACCGAGCTCCCGTCCGACAACCGGATCGTCGCGGGCGACTGGTTCGGCCATTCGGCCAGGCCGGAGATCTCGATCGAGGACGGGCTCGCGAAGATACTGAACGTGAAGCCGGGCGACACGCTGCGCTTCGACGTGACGGGGCTGACGGTCGATGCGCCGATCACCAGCGTGCGCAAGCTCGACTGGGGCTCGTTCCGCGTCAACTTCTTCGTGCTGATGCCGCCGCCCGTGCTGAAGGATTTCCCGGCCGTCTACCTGACGAGCTTCCACCTGCCGGCCGAGCAGGCGGCGCTGCTCGATCCGCTGATCGCACGCTACCCGAACCTCACCGCGATCGACGTCGCGCCGATCCTCGCGCAGCTGCAGCGGATGATGCTGCAGGTGGTCGGCGCGGTGCAGTTCCTGTTTGGGTTCACGCTCGCGGCCGGCGTGCTCGTGCTGTACACGGCGCTCGCCGGCTCGCGCGACGAGCGTGTGCACGAGGCCGCGCTGCTGCGCGCGCTCGGCGCGTCGCGCGCGCAGGTCAACGCGGTGCAGCGCGCGGAATTCATCGTCGTCGGCGCGCTCGCCGGCGTGCTGGCGTCGGCGGGCGCGATCACGGTCGGCTGGGTGCTCGCATCACGCGTGTTCGACTTCCAGCTCGCCGTCGATCCGTGGCTCGTGCCGGCCGGCATCGCGGCTGGCGTCGCATGCGCCGGTGCGGCCGGCTGGCTGAGCCTGCATAATGTGTTGCGGCGCCCCGCGCTGCAGTCGCTGCGCGACGCCTGAGCGTCGCCGGCGGCCCCGAATATCCCGTTTCCGAATATCCGTAATGACCGATGTGAATGATGATGCGCCGTCGCAGCCGACGGCGTTCGAGCTCGTGGGCGGCGAAGCCCGCGTGCGCGAGATGGTGGACCGTTTCTACGACCTGATGGACCTCGAGCCCGAGTTCGCGGAGATTCGCGCGTTGCATCCGGCGTCGCTCGACGGCTCGCGCGACAAGCTGTTCTGGTTCCTGTGCGGCTGGCTCGGCGGCCCCGACCACTACATCAGCCGGTTCGGCCACCCGCGGTTGCGCGCACGGCACATGCCGTTCCCGATCGCGTCGGTCGAGCGCGACCAGTGGCTGCGCTGCATGGCGTGGGCGATGGAGGACACCGGCTTGCCCGAGCCGCTGCGCGAGCGGCTCATGCATTCGTTCTACGACACGGCCGACTGGATGCGCAACCGGCCCGGTTGATCGACCGGTACGCCGCTGTCCGGACGCTGGACGATCTGCGTATGGGCGCCGGTCCGGTGCGGCGCGACACTGACCGTTTCCGCGATCGATACGAGGTTCCCCCCGATGACGACCCAGGCCCTGTTTCGCGAAGATGCCTATCTGACGCAATGCGACGCCGTCGTCGCGGCCGTCGGCGATGACGGCATCCGGCTCGACCGCACCGTGTTCTATCCGCTCGGCGGCGGCCAGGCCGGCGACAGCGGCGTGCTGATGCTGCCCGACGGCGGCACGATCGCGATCGCCGACACGCGCAAGGCGAAGTTCGACGGCGCAACCCCCGACGACGCCGTGCACGTGCCCGCGCCGGGCCAGGAAGCGCGCGTCGCGGCGCTCGCGCCCGGCGCGCGCGTGGTCGCGGACATCGACTGGCTGCGCCGTTACCGGCACATGCGGCTGCATACGGCCGCGCACCTGATGTGCGCGGTGCTGCCGTATCCGGTCGACGGCTGCAGCGTGACGGCCGACTACGTGCGGCTGGATTTCGCGACGTCCGACGCGATCGATCGCGTCGACGTCGAGCGCCGTCTCGCGGAGCTGGTCCGCGGCGCGCATGCGGTCACGACCGAATGGATCACCGACGCTGAGATGACCGAGCGGCCCGAGCTCGTGCGCACGATGAGCGTGAAGCCGCCGATGGGGCTGGGCCGCGTGCGGCTGCTGCGCATCGCCGGCGTCGACCTGCAGCCGTGCGGCGGCACGCACGTGCGCAATACGTCCGAAATCGGCGACCTGCGGGTCGCCAAACTTGAAAAGAAGAGCGCGCGGACCCGGCGCCTCGTACTGGAGTTTGCATGACGATCGACAACCTGACTGACACCGCCGTGGCGCTCGATCCGCAAGCGCGCGAGATTCTCGATTTCTGGTTCGGCGAGCCGGATTCGGCCGAGTTCGGCCACGCGCGCAAGGTGTGGTTCAACGGCGGCGCGGCGTTCGATGACGTGCTGCGCACGCGCTACGGCGCGTTGCTCGACGCCGCGTGCGACGGCGCGTGCGATCGCTGGGCCGCCACGCCGCTTGGCGCGCTCGCGCTGATCGTGGTCCTCGACCAGTTCTCGCGCAACATTCATCGTGGCACGCCGCGCGCATTCGCCGCCGATCCGAAGGCGTTGGCGCTCGCACGGCGCGTCGTCGCGGCCGGGTGGGACGCGCAACTGCCGAGCGGCCATCACCGCGCGTTTGCGTACCTGCCGTTCGAACATGACGAGTCGCATGAGAGCCAGCGCGAGGCCGTGCGGCTGTGCGCGGGTATTCGCGGCGAGGCCGGGTGCGAGAGCTATCACGACTTCGCGCTGCGCCATGCGGCCGTGGTCGAGCGCTTCGGGCGGTTCCCGCACCGGAACGCGATTCTCGGTCGCGCGTCGACCGACGAAGAGGCGGCATTCCTGCGCGAGCCCGGTTCGTCGTTTTGACGTGTGCAGCGGTGGCGCGCCGGGCGTGAAGGCTCGCGCGCTGCTTGCGTTGCGCACCGGAGATCACGACGGCGCCGTTGCGCGGCGCCGCCTTGCGTTACGGCGCTTCGTGTTCTTCAGGCGTGCGCACGTAGACGCGCAGCAGTTCCTCGTTGTCGCCCGGGCGCGCGCCGGTCCAGAACAGTTTCCATTCGCTGCCCGGCGCCGGATCGACGGCCCGCACGCCCTGGACGATCATCCACGTGCAGCGCGTCGTCTTCGCGTCGTCGATCGGCGTGTGCTGGATCCCGGAGAAGTAGTACAGCATCGGCGCTTCCGACTCGCCGAGCCCGTGCAGGCTCGCCATGCAGTCGCCGTCGCTCCATTCGAGCGCGAGATGCGCGTTCAGGTCGTCGAACACCGACCGGTAGCTCTTCGCGACGTCGAGCCACGGCAGCAGCAGCGTATATATGAGGCCCCACGCCACCAGCGCGCCCGCGCCCCACGACAGCGCGCCGCGCCACAGGCCGGTCGTGCGCAGCTTCGGCAGCAGCCACAGCCAGCCGACGGTCAGCACCAGCGCGCCGATCACGAACCCGGGCTCGATCGGCATCGTCCAGTCGAGCGGCAGCCAGCGGCCGAGCGGGGCGAGGCTCGCCCGCGATGCGCGCGGATCGGCCATCACCGCCCAGATCACCCACGCGAGCGCGACGGCGGTACCGAACAGCAGGCGGCTCAGGTAATCCCAGGCGAGATGCAGCCCGCGCGGCAGGCGCTCGATCGCCTGCGCGGCGACCAGCGCGAGCGGCGCGAAGAACGGCAGGATGTAGAGCTGGCGCGAGGTCGCGGATACTTGCAGCACCGCGAGGCCGATGCCGGCGAACAGCACGGGCAGCGCGACGCGCGGCGCGTGCCAGTCACGCCATGCGCCGCGCGCCAGCGCGACGATCGCGAGCGGCGCGACCGGGAAGCCGACGAGCAGGAACGCACGCAGGATGAAGAACGGCTTGTCGTTTTCCGCGCCGAGTTCCGGCACCGAGAAGCCGAAGAAGCGACCGACGTTGTTGTCCCAGAACCACGTCATGAACAGCGTCTCGGAGCGCAGGAACAGCGCGGTCGGCCAGATCAGCGCGAACGGTGCGAACACGAGCGCGGCGACACCGAGCGAGCGCGCGAACGCGCGCGTACGGCAGGCGGGGTAGAGCACCAGCGCGCCCATGAGCGTGGCGGCGAACACGAGCGGAACGAACAGCCCCTTCGCCATCAGCGCGATGCCGACGCCCGCGCCGAACATCGGCGCGGCCCAGCGGCTCCACGGCTGCATCGGCAGCGCATGCCGCATCTGCTGCGCGCGCGCGACGTGCTGCATCACGAGCTCGAGCAGGCCGCAGAAGGCCATTGCCGTGCCGGCGAACAGCGCGACGTCCGTCATCATGTCGTGCACGTGCTTGATGACGACGAGCGTGCCCGCGCTCAGCACGACGGGGCCCATCACGCGCAGGTCGAGCCAGCCTTGGGCCCGGCTGGCACTGCGTGCCGCGCGTGCGATGAAGCCGAACGCGAGCGCGGCGAACAGCGCGCTCGCGAGCCGTGCCGCGTCGTGCAGCGGCATCACGCGCTGCAGCAGCCACGCGAGGCTCGTCGCGACCCATGCGTAGAGCGGCGGCTTTTCCATGAAGGGCAGGCCGGCGTTGGTCGGCACGACGAAATCGCCCGTCTCGAGCATGTGCTGGATGATGCCGAACGTATAGGTTTCGTCCTGCTTCCACGGATCGTGGCCGAGCACGCCCGGCAGCGTATACGCGCAGACCAGCGCGGCGACCAGCAGCCAGACGCGCCAGCCGAGCCGCAGCACGCGATCGCCGGCGCCGTTCGTCGCGCTCGCGCCGGCCACGGCAGGCGTGCCGGCGGCATTGAGCGTCGCGTTGAGGTCGGGATCGGCGGCTGATCGGGCGTGCGTGGCCGAAGCGGGCACGGAGGATGTGCGTCGCCGGCCGGGCGCTGCGGTTCCTGGCATGGAAAAGATCTCGGTCGGGTCAAGCTGGTCCGGCGACATGGGCCGGAACCAATAAGGGGCGCATCAAGGCGAGAAAAACAGCCGGATGACCGGCCATTTTTAGGCTTGGCGCTAGTAAAGCACGGAACTGTTACGAACGTTTACTGAAATGGTCACGATATTGTGGAGATTTGTGGTGTCGTGACCGCGGGAACGTTTCAGTCGGCGCGTTTTGGCGCCTGGGAGGCCGATTATCGTCCGCCGCCGACGTCGAGCAGGGCGCCCGTCGTGTATGACGCCGCGTCGCCGAGCAGCCAGAGGATCGCCTCGGCGATTTCCTGCGCTTCGCCCGCACGGCCGAGCGGTGTCTGCGCGCCGAGGCGCGCCGCGCGGCCCGGCTGGCCGCCGCTTGCATGAATTTCGGTCTCGATCAGGCCCGGCCGCACCGCGTTGACGCGCACGCCGTGCGGGCCGAGTTCCTTCGCCAGGCCGATCGTCAGCGAATCGACCGCGCCTTTCGAGCCCGCGTAGTCGACATATTCGTTCGGCGAACCGAGCCGGGACGCGATCGACGACACGTTGACGATCGCGCCGCCCCGCCCGCCGCGGTCGATGGACAGCCGGCGCGCGGCTTCGCGCGCGCACAGGTAAGCGCCGAGCACGTTGGTGTCGAACATCCGCCGCAGCCGGTCGACCGGCATGTCGGCGAGCGACATCGACGGCGCGACGATCCCCGCATTGTTGACGAGCGCGTCGAGGCGGCCGAACGCCGCCGTGACTGCGTCGAACATCGCAATGACGTCCGCTTCGTTCGCGACGTCGCCGGCGACGACGCACGCGCGTGCGCCGGCGTCGCGAACGGCTTGCGCGGTCAGTTCGGCCGCCGCCGCGTCGCGCGCGTAGTTGATGCCGACGTCCCAGCCGCGCTCGGCCGCGAGTACGGCGGTCGCGCGGCCGATGCCGCGGCTTGCGCCGGTGATCAGGACGGCTTTGCGATCGGACGGTGCGGGCATCGCGCGTGGCTCCCGATAAGCGTTACTTGGCCGCGTCGTCGGACGCCCACTTGTCGCGGACGGGCGGCTGGTAGCGGCGCAGCTGCTCGATCAGCGCGACCGGTTCGGAGTCGATGCACAGCGCGTCGAAGTAGGTCGGACGCATGAAGCCTTCGTCGACCGTATGGCGCAGCAGCGCGATCAGCGGATCGTAGAACGAATCGATGTTGTACACCGCAACCGGCTTTCGGTGATAGCCGAGTTGCGCCCACGTATAGACCTCGAACAGTTCCTCGAGCGTGCCGGCGCCGCCGGGCATCGCGACGAACGCGTCGGCGAGGTCGGCCATCATCTTCTTGCGGTGGTGCATGTCGGGCACGACGTGCAGCTCGGACAGCCCGGTATGACCGACTTCCTTGTCGACGAGCAGCTCGGGGATCACGCCGACCGCACGGCCGCCGGCCGCCATCACTTCATCGGCGATCACGCCCATCAGGCCGACACGGCCGCCGCCGTAGACGAGCGTCAGGTCCGCATCGACGAGTGCGCGGCCGAACGCGCGCGCGGCGTCCGCATAGACGGGCCGCACGCCGGACGACGAGCCGCAGTAAACACACACTGCCTTCATTGTTTCGTATCCTTCGCGGCGGGCCTGGCGATGACCGGGCTGCCGGCGGGGCGGGGCGAACCGTCGCGCGGCGGCAGGTAGTCGGTGAACTGGCGCTTGGGCAGCTTGCCGGAGACGAGATCGTCGAACAGCTGGCGCGACCGGCCGCGCAGGTACGGGGCCATCACCGAGATCACGTGCATGCTCACCTGGTGCAGCTCTTCGCGGATCGCATCCTGATCGTTGTACTTGCGCGGATGCATCACGTACTGATACGACAGCCAGTACGTCGAGATCACGGCCATGTTGGTGGCGATAACTTCGATCTCGGCCGGCGTCGCGACCATTTCGGCATCGGACACGAGCAGTTCGCACATGTCGTGCGCGAAGCGCACCTTGTGGCTGATGATCTGCTTGAAATGCGTCTCGAGCGTGCGGTTGCGCGCGAGCAGGTCGTTGAGGTCGCGATACAGGAACCGGTAGGTCCACATGAAGTCGGCCATGTACTGCAGGTACGACCACGTCTCGTCGATCGTCGGACGGTGATCTTCGGGGAAGCGCAGCCGCCGTTCGATCTGCTGCTCGAACTGCGCGAAGATGCTGTTGATGATGTCGTCCTTGTTGCGGAAATGGTAGTACAGGTTGCCTGGACTGATTTCCATTTCCTCGGCGATCGTCGTGGTCGTGACGTTCGGCTCGCCGATCTCGTTGAAGAGTTTCAACGACAACTCGAGAATCCGTTCGCGGGTGCGGCGGGGAGGTTTCGCTTCCATGTCGTCCGGCCCTGTGTGTGCCGGACTGGCGGGCGCTGCAATCGATGCTGCGAGATTCGTCCGGCGCGGGTTGCTGTTCTAAGTCTAGCGGACGATTATAAACCGCTGTTTCCTGCCAACGGGCGCATTTCGTGATCGCGCGCGTTCCCGGTGCATGGTGCACCGCCGCACGGCGGCGCTGCCGCGGATGCCGCTAGAAGCCGAGCCAGCGCGCGACGACCGGGCCGAGCACGAAGCCCCACGTCGTCACGCATGCGAACAGCGCGACCGTGACCGCGGCACTCCCGAGATCCTTCGCGCGCTTCGACAGTTCGTGGCGCTCGAGCGAGATGCGATCGATCGCGGCCTCGACGCTCGAGTTCAGCAGCTCGACGATCAGCACGAGCAGCACCGACGCGATCAGCAGCGCGCGCGACGCGGCCGGGACCGGTGAGAACGCACCGATCGGCAGCATCAGCGCGGCGAGCGTGAGCTCCTGGCGAAAGGCGCTCTCCTCGCGGATCGCGACGCGAAACCCGTTCAGTGAATGCTTGAGCGCGTACCACGCGCGCGTGATGCCGCGGTGGCGCTTGTACGGGTTCGGCGGCAGCGGCGCCAGACGATCGTCGGGGCCGAGCGGTTCGTGCGTGTGCACGTCCGCGTCGGCGTGCGGCTCTTCTTCGTCGAACGGATGAGGCAGTTGCGCTGTCGCGGCAGCGGATGGGATCTTGTCGTTCAGGTCTCGTTTCAAACGGCGGCACCTTCGGCGGGCGAGTACGCGGTCTTCGGCAGCGGCTTCAGATGCGACGCGAACTGCTCGGACGCCGCGCGCCACGAGAAGCGCTCGGCCCACGCGCGGGCAGTCTCGCGTTCAATCTTCAGCGCCTCGAGGCAGGCTTCCTGCAGGTCTTCGTGCATCGCGCCGGCATCGCCCCCGCCGAGCACGTCGATCGGGCCCGTCACGGGGTAAGCGGCGACCGGCGTGCCACACGCGAGCGCCTCCAGCAGCACGAGGCCGAACGTGTCGGTGCGACTCGGGAACACGAACACGTCGGCCGCAGCATACACCTTGGCGAGCTCGGCTTGCGATAGTACGCCGAGATAGTTCGCCTCCGGATAGCGCGATTTCAGCTCGGCGAGCGCCGGACCTTCGCCCGCGACCCACTTCGAGCCCGGCAGGTCGAGACGCAGGAACGCCTCGACGTTCTTCTCGATCGCGACCCGGCCCACGTACAGGAAGATCGGCCGCGCGGTGTTGAGCACCTTCGACTCCATCGGCCGGAAGATGTCGAGATCGACGCCGCGCGTCCACAGCACGACGTTCGTGAATCCGAACTTCTCGAGATCCTGCTTCACGACCGGGGTCGGCGCCATCACCGCGAGCGACGGCCCGTGGAACCAGTGCAGGAACTTGTAGGTGGCCGACAGCGGGATGCCGAAGCGCGCCTGCACGTATTCCGGAAAGCGCGTGTGATACGCGGTCGTGTACGGCAGCTTGCGCGAGCGTGCATAGCGTCGCGCGGCGAGGCCGAGCGGGCCTTCGGTCGCGATGTGCAGCGCGTCGGGTGCGAACGCATCGATGCGGGCGCGCAGCTTGCGGTACGGCAGGATCGACAGGCGGATCTCGGGGTAGGTCGGGCAGGGCACCGTGCGGAATTCCAGCGGCGTCAGCATTTCGACCCGGTGGCCGAGCGCGGTGAGTTCGCGGGTGGTGCTCTTCAGCGTGCGCACGACGCCATTGACCTGCGGTTCCCATGCGTCGGTGACGATCATGATCTTCATCGCGGCTGTGTCCTGTAAGTGGAGTTGTGTCAGGCGGTGGCCTTGGCCTTGCGCGACGGGGCTGCGGACGGCGCGGTGCGCATCGCCGTCCAGTAGACGATCTTCAGTTCGCCTTCCATCGTTTCGACGAGGGCGGACAGGCTCTCGACCCAGTCGCCGTCGTTGCAGTACAGCACGCCGTCGATGTCGCGGATCTCGGCCTTGTGGATGTGCCCGCACACGACACCGTCGCAGCCGCGGCGGCGCGCTTCGTCGGTCATCACGGTCTCGAACTGCGAGATGAAGTTCACCGCGTTCTTCACCTGGTGCTTCAGGTACTGCGACAGCGACCAGTACTGGAAGCCGAGCCGGCTGCGGATCCGGTTGAACCAGCGGTTGAGCACGAGGATCAGCGTGTAGAGCGTGTCGCCGAGATACGCGAGCCATTTCGCGTGCTGGATCACGCCGTCGAACAGGTCGCCGTGCACGATCCACAAACGCTTGCCCGCGAGCGTCGTGTGAAACGCCTCGCCGCGCACCTGGATGTCGCCGAACGCGAGGTCGCAGAACTGCCGCGCGCCTTCGTCGTGGTTGCCCGGGATGTAGACCACCTGCGTGCCCTTGCGCGCCTTGCGCAGGATCTTCTGCACGACGTCGTTGTGCGCCTGCGGCCAGTACCAGCCCTTCTTCAGCTGCCAGCCGTCGATGATGTCGCCGACGAGGTACAGGTACTCCGAATCGTTGTGGCGCAGGAAATCGAGCAGGTACGGCGCCTGGCAGCCGCTGGAGCCGAGATGGATGTCGGACAGCCAGATCGTGCGGTAACGATGCGCGGACGGTTCGGGGTCGTCATGCTGCGTCGCGTGCGCGGCCGGCGGCTCGTGCGTCGAAAGGGCATCGGTTGCGGCCGAGCCGGACAGGAAGGCGGTGACGGCGCGGGCGCCGAGCGGTTGACGGAACAGGGAGGTCGCGGACGTTTTCTGGCCCATGCATGACTCGCGCCGGTTGACATTACCGGCATTGCGCCATGTGGGCGTGACCATGCCATGACAGTCACGAGACGTTCTTATTACTGTCGTCGCGGCGTGTTTAGCGGTGAATGGGGCGCGGTTGTGTAATCTGCCGAACCGACGGGCCTGTCGCTATCGGGCAAGCCGCGCGGGGCGGCCCTGCGGGCGGTTTCGACGGGTTTCGTCTGATGGATGCGCGAACCGCGCGAGGCGCGTCAGCGCGGAATCGCGACGACGCGCGTGCGCGCGAGGCGGTCGTGGGGGAACTGACGATCGGCGTGCAGGCGGGCGGCGCCGGCCCACGTGACGATCCACGCGGCGGCGAGCGCGAGCGTGACGGGCACCGACAGGCCGAGCAGCGGATGCAGGGCGAGCGGCGGCAGGAACCACAGCCAGCCGAGCGCATAGCGGACGAGCGCATGCGCGGCGCTCAGCGGCCGGCCGCTCGACGATTCGAGCCGCAGCCGCCAGGTCTTCATCGGCAGTGTCTGGCCGCCATGGGTCCAGAACCAGACGAAATACGCGCCGACGACGAGCGCGATCCACGCGGCGAGGAGGTCGTGATGGACGAGGCCGTTGCGCTGCTGCGTCGTGAGGCTGAACGCGAGGCCCGCGAAGAACACGACGCCGAACAGCAGCACGGCCTCGTACAGCATCGCAGCGAGGCGCCGCCGCACGGACGGCGCGGCGACGGCCGGGGCCTGGGGTGCGGGGGCGCTCGCCACGGCCGCTCAGGAACCCTTGAACATCGACGGCGCGTCGGCCGGTGACACGGGCGTGACGATGGCCGGTGCGGTTGCGGGCCCGGTACCGGACGTGGATGACGCGGCGGGCGGCACGCCGGCACCGGCCGATGAGGGCACCGGCACGGCTGCGACGTTGCTCGCCGGATGCTCGTGCGAATTGACGAGGCGGCGCACATCGCGGTCGGCGACGGTCGGCGGCGCGCTGACGACGCTCGGCCGGCGACGGCGCTCGGTCGCGGCTAGGCGTTGCTTCTGTTCTTCGGGCAATTGCTGGTAGGCCTTCCACGCGCGCTCGCGCGCCTGCGCGGACAGCTCCTTCGCGCTCTGGTAATTCTCGCGCGCGACGCGCCGCTGCTCGGGCGTCATCCGCGCCCATTCGGACATTCTGTCCTGCAGGTTTTTTTGCGCATCAGGCGTCAATTTCGCGAAACGCGATGCGATCTTCAGCCATTTCCGCTTGCGCGCATCGCTGAAGCCGTCCCACTGATCGGCGAACGGCGCGAGCGCCACACGTTGTGCGGGCGTCAGCCGCGCCCACGACAGCGGGCCGTTGGCGGCCGGCAGCGGCAGGGGCAGCGGGGCGAGTTCGGTGGACAGCGCGGCGGCGGCCGAGGTCGGCGCGGGCGCGCTGCTGGCCGCGGCGGAGACCGTCGCGGGGGGCGGGTTGAATCGGGAGTAGGTGGCGACGTAGGAAACGGCGATCGCGATCACGCATCCGAAAAATACGGCCAGGCCGCGTTTCTGATTCACCCGTGCGATCCCCTCGTTATTGTCTGTTAGCGTGCGTGCGAAAGATACGCGTTGAACCCGTGATCGAGATACGCGTTGAGCGGCAGGTCGTCGCTGAGCATTGCCGCGTCGATATCGGCGAGCTCGGCGGTGCGCTGCATGTCTTCCCAGTAGGCGATGCCGACGAGCCCCGCCAGCAGCAGCGCGAGCGGCCACGCGCGCAGCAGCCGGCGCGCGAGCGACACGGACGGGCGGTA
>NZ_VWWG01000183.1:0-12502 GCF_011753085.1 Burkholderia sp. Tr-862 | reverse complement strand
TCATGCCGCGTCGCCGCGCGTGTCGGCGGCGGGCATACCGGCTGCGGGCGTACCGGCGGCAGGCGTGGCGCGCGTCTCGCGCATCACGCACAGCGTCGCGACGGTCACGAGGCCGAGCGCGATGAGGAACAGCGATACGGGCCACGACGCGTGATAGCGCGCGAGCAGCGCGGTCGCGATCAGCGGCGACATCCCGCCGGCGAAGATCGACGCGACTTCATGACCGAGCGCGACGCCCGAGTAGCGCACCTCGGTGCTGAACAGCTCGCCGACCAGCGCGGGCAGCGTGCCGATCATCGCGCCGTGGCTCACCGCCGTGCCGATCGTCAGCGCGAGCCACACGAGCGGCGTCGCGCGCGTGTCGAGCAGCCAGAAGAACGGAAACGCGCAGGCGACGAGGCTCAGCGCGCCGATCAGGTACACGGGTTTGCGGCCGATCCGGTCGGACAGGCGGCCCCACGCGAGCATCGCCCCCATTTCGACGATCATCGCGATCATCACGCCGGTCAGCATCACGCCGTTCGGGATGCCGACGTATTTGCCGTAGACGAGCGAGAACGCGAGGAAGATGTACGCGCCGCCGTTTTCGGCGACGCGCAGCCCCATCGCGAGCAGGATTTCCTTCGGATGACGGCGGATGCACTCGACGATCGGCAAATGCGTGTGCGCGCCGCGCTTGCCGGCCTGCTCGTAGTCGCGGCTTTCCGGCAGGTGGCGGCGGATATAGATGCCGATCGCGAAGATCGCGATGCTCGCGAGGAACGGCAGCCGCCAGCCCCAGGTGCGGAACGCGTCGTCCGGCAGCGCCTGCGCGGCGAGGAACGCGGCCGACGACAGCACGAAGCCGCCGCCCACGCCGAGCTGGCTCCACGCCGCGTAGTAGCCGCGCTGCTCGGGCGGCGCGTTCTCGCTGATCATCAGCACGCCGCCGCCCCATTCGCCGCCGGACGCGATGCCCTGCAGCAGCCGCAGCACGACGAGCGCCGCGGGTGCCCACAGCCCGACCTGCGCGTAGGTCGGCAGCAGGCCGATCGCGAACGTCGACGCGCCCATGATCAGCAGCGTCCACACGAGCGACGCCTTGCGCCCGTAACGGTCGCCGACATGGCCGAACACGATCCCGCCGAGCGGCCGCGCGACGAAGCCGAGCGCGAACGCCGCGAACGCGGCGAGGCTGCCCGCGAGCGGCGACGCGCCGGGCGGAAAGAACACGTGGCCGAACACGAGCGCGGCGGCCGTGCCGTAGACGAAGAAGTCGTACCACTCCATCGCGTTGCCGGCGACGGAGGCGATGACGATCCGGCGCAGTTGCCGGTCGGCGAGCGGCCGGGCGGCGCTCGGGGATTGCACGGTGTCGGTCGGGTACATGGCGAACTCTGAAGGGGGACGAACGCGTGCCGTCTCTGGAGAGCGCATGCGGCACTGCGGGCTAGTGTTGTCGGCACCGCCGCCCCGGTCAAATCCACAGAAAAAGGGGAGTGTCATCACTCCCGCTGATGATGGTCTGCGCGTTACGGCGCGCTGTCCTGCAGCAGCGCGATCATCCGCTGCGCGAGCGGCGGCACGTACGCGCCCGCGCGGTGCATCGCGCCGATGCGGCGGTCCAGTTCGAGTTCGCCGGCCCGCAGGTCGAGCGCGCGCAGCCCGCTCACCTGGTCGAGCGCATCGGCGCCGCCGACGCACAGCAGCGGCGTGCCGCGCAACAGTTGCAGTAGCGACGTATTGCCGAAATCGGTCTCGATGCGCAGGCGCGGCGCGGGCAGCCCGCGCGCGCGGAACGCGCCGTCGATCCGGTGCCGCACGGGAATCGTCGCTTCCGGCAGCAGCCATTCCTGGTCGGCGAGATCCGCGAGCGTGAGCCCGCGCTTGCGCTGCAGCGGGTGCGCGGCGTCGGCCAGCACCGTCAGGCGATCGTCGAACAGCGCGATGGTTTCGAGTCCGGCGTCCTGCTGCTGCGGCTCGGGCGCGATGACGAGATCGAGCTCGCCGGCCGCGAGCAGGTCGAGCAGTTCGCGCGCAAGCCGGCAGCGCAACCGCAGTCGCGCGGCCGGCCGTTCACGGATCAGTTGCCGGCACGCACCGAGCACGAACGCGGTGGGCACGGTCGGCGAGTAGCCGATCCGCACCAGGCCCTGTTCGCCGCCGCGGATCGCGCGCATCTCCTGCATCGCGTCATCGAACTCGAGCGCGATCCGCTGCGCGCGCGCGACGAAGCGTGCGCCGGCAGGCGTCGGCGTCATCCCGTTCGCGGTGCGCTCGAACAGCGTCACGCCGACTTGCGCCTCCAGCCGCTGCACGGCTTTCGTCAGCGCCGGCTGCGACAACCCCAGCGCCTCCGCGGCTTTGCCGATGCTGCCGTGCCGCTCCACGGCCAGCAGGTACTCCAGATCGCGCGTGTCCATGGGGGGGATTCCTGTCGGTTATGACTTTATAGCCGTTGATGCATTGTGGTGATGCCTCGGCATCTTACAGACTGGGGGCACTGTTCGACCAGGAGAATCGTTTTGAGCTTCGCCTATTTCCTGCGGCGCGCGGCCCGCTACTGGGGCAGCCAGCCCGCCGTGATCCACCGCGACCGCGCCGTCACTTACCGCCAGCTGGACGAGCGTTCGACGCGGCTCGCGAATGCGCTGCGCGGCCTCGGCTTCGCGCGCGGCGCGCGCATCGCCGTGCAGTCGCGCAACTGCATCGAACTCGTCGAGATCGAGTGCGCGCTGTACAAGGCCGGCCTCGTGAAGGCTGCACTGAACCCGCGCTTCACGGCGGCCGAGGCCGCCGACGTCGTCGGCAACTGCACGCCCGTCGCGTTCATCGGCGGCCGCGGCTATACGGACTACACGCCTGAGTCGCCGGGCTTCGCGTCGATCGAGCGGTTCGTGTCGCTCGGCGGCGCGGTCGGCGGCTATCTCGACTACGAAACGCTGCTCGCGAAGGGCGGTGATACGCCGCCCGACTACACGCCGGCACCGGACGACCTCGCGGTGCTGCACTTCTCGTCCGGCTCGACCGGGCGCATCAAGGCCGCGATGCAGAGCTACGGCAACCGGCTCGCGTCGCTGCGCAAGATCGTGCTCGGGATGGACCGCCCCGCGCAGCCCGGCGATCGGCTCGCACTGATCGGGCCGATCACGCACGCGTCGGGGATGCTGATGCAGCCGTACCTGTTCTGCGGCGCGACGCTCGTGCTGTTCGATGCGTTCGAACCCGCGCACTTCCTCGCCGAAGTCGCGCGCCAGCGCATTACGCACACGTTCATGGTGCCGGCGATGGTGAACATGCTGCTGAACGTGCCGGAGCTCGCGCAGGCCGATCTGCGCAGCCTGAAGATGCTCGGCTACGGCGCGGCGCCGATGGCGCCGGCGCGTATCGAGGAAGCATGGGCGCGCATTGGCCCCGTGCTGTCGCAGGGCTATGGCGCGAGCGAATCGACGTCGGGCGTCACGCGGCTCGGCATCGCCGATCACGCGTATGCGCTGCTGCACGACCGCGAGCGACTCGCGTCGTGCGGCCGGCCGCTCGGCGAGACCGAGGTGCGCGTGATCGACGCCGACGGGCACGAAGTCGAAGGCGACGCGATCGGCGAGATCGTGATTCGAGGCGCGGACGTGTTCCAGGGCTACTGGAACGCGCCGGAGCTGACGCGCGAGGTGCTGATCGATGGCTGGCTGCACACGGGCGACCTCGCGCGCACCGATCGCGACGGCTTCATCTACCTGGTCGACCGCAAGCACGACATGATCATTTCGGGCGGCTTCAACGTGTATCCGACCGAAGTCGAAGCGGCGCTGTACCAGCATGAAGACGTGCTTGAAGTGTGCGTCGTCGGCGTGCCGGACGACAAGTGGGGCGAGGCCGTGAAGGCCGTCGTCGTGCTGCGTTCCGGCCGCAGCGCGCAAGCGGCCGATCTCGTCGCGCACTGCCGCGCGCGGCTTGCCGATTACAAGCTGCCGCGCTCCATCGATTTCGTCGCGGAACTACCGAAGAACGCGAGCGGCAAGATCGCCCGCAAGCTCGTGCGCGAGCCGTACTGGCGCGGTGTCACGCGCCGCGTCAACTGAAGGAGACCGCGATGTTCGATCATCTGCAACGTCCCGAATTCGTCGCGCTGCGCGCGGCCGTGCTGCGCTTCGTCGATGACGAACTGCGCCCGATCGAGCGCGAGCTCGGGCTCGACTCGGAAGACGTGTGGCCGCGCGACGTGCTGCGCCGCGTATGGCAACGCTCGGCCGCGCTCGGCTTCTATACCGCGAGCCTGCCCGTCGAGATCGGCGGCCAGGGGCTGTCGATCGCAGAGGTGTGCGCGCTGAAGGCCGACCTGGCCGCATGCGGCGCGGCGCTCGCGCCGCACGTGCTCGGTGAACTCGGCGGCCCGCCGCGTATCGGCAACATGCTGAAGTACGCGACGGCCACGCAACTCGAGCGCTATTTCAAGCCGGTGATGCGTGGCGAGAAATCGACGTGCTTCGCGCTGACCGAGCCGCACTCGGGCTCGGACGCGATGAGCATTCGCACCACGGCGGTCGAGGACGGCGATTCGCTCGTCATCAACGGCACGAAGCACTACATCAGCGGCGCGCCGTTCGCCGATTTCGCGATCGTGATGTGCGTGACCGATGCGGCCGCGACGCCGCCGCAGATCACGGCCGTGCTGGTCGATCTCGACCTGCCGGGCGTGAGCGTCGAGCACGAGTACGTGCCGATGTCCGGCCAGCACATCGATGCGGACATCCGCTTCGTCGATGTGCGCGTGCCGCGCGAGAACGTGTTCGGCGGCATCGGCAACGGTTTCCGGCTCGGCATGTCGCGCATCAACGTGAACCGGCTGCTGCATTGCCCGACGATGCTCGGCCTCGCGATGTCGGCCTACCAGGCGTCGCTCGATTACGCGCGCACGCGCCGGCAGTTCGGCGGCCCGATCGCGCGGTTCCAGGCGATCCAGCACATGCTGGCCGACATGGCCGCCGCGTTGTGGGCATGCGAAAGCATGATCGCGCATACGGCCGCGCTCGCCGATGCGGGTGCCGACCTGCGGATGACGGCTGCCGCATGCAAGCTGTACGTGTCGGAGCGCTGCTTCGAAGTCGCGGACAAGGCCGTGCAGATTCACGGCAATGTCGGCGTCACGCGTGGCCATCCCGTCGAGCAGACGTTCCGCAAGCTGCGGATGTTCCGGATCCTGACCGGCACCAGCGAGATCCAGCGCAACACGATCGCGAAGGCGATTCTCGAGCCGGCCGCCGCGGAGGCCCGCGCATGACGGCGCGCGAGGACGCACGCGGCGTCTGGCCCGCCGGCGACGGCGACGCGCCCGCCTGGTCGTGCCTGCGCGGCGTGCGGATCGTCGACGCCGGACAGTTGCTGCCGGGGCCGCATGCGTGCGCGTTGCTGCGCCAGCTCGGCGCCGACGTGATCAAGGTCGAGCCGCCGGGCGGTGACGCGTTGCGGCAGTTCGGCGCCGACACGTTCGCGCAGTTCAATCGCGGCAAGCGCTCGATCGTGCTCGACCTGAAGACCCCGGCCGGCCGGGCGAGCTTTCTCGATCTCGTGCGCGACGCCGATGCGGTGGTCGAAGGCAACCGGCCCGGCGTGATGGCGCGGCTCGGGCTGGGCTACGACACGCTGGTGCGCGCGAACCCGCGCGTCGTGCTGTGCTCGATCACCGGCTACGGGCAGGACGGCCCGTATGCGAACCGTCCCGGTCACGACCTGAACTTTCTTGCCGATGCCGGCTACTGGTCGATTCCCGCGCAGCTCCACGACACCGTGGCGCGCCCGCGTGTGCGGCTGGCCGATCACGCGGCCGCGCTGCACGCGGCGCTCGCGCTTGCGGTCGCCGTGATGAGCGCGCGTGCGAGCGGGCTTGGCCAGCATCTCGACGTGTCGATCCACGACGCGATTTTCGCGTGGACCGCGCCGGCCGCGTGGGCGCTGCGCACAGGCCGCGATACGACGGACACCGCACGCTGGGTGATGCCCGACAACGACCTGTTCGAAACCGCGGATGGCCGGCACATTGTGCTCGCGACGCTCGAGGACAAGTTCTGGGTCGCGTTCACCGATGCGCTCGGCGACGCAATTCCGGCACTGCGCGACCCACGCTACGCGCGACGCGCGGGCCGGCAGCAGCATCGGCACGCGCTTGGCGCGCTGTTGCGCGCGACCTTCGCGACGCGCACGCAGGACGACTGGATGCGCGTGCTCGGCGCGCTCGGGCTGCCCGTGTCGCGCGTGACCGACGCGGGCGCGGTATTCGACGATCCGCACGTGCGTGCACGCGGCGTGGCACGCGAGGTGGCGGCGGACCATACGCTCGCGGTGCGCTTCCCGGTGAAGTTTTCGCTGGGCCTGCGGGACGGCGACGACCGTGTGCCGGCGTTTGGCGAGCACGGCGGCGGGTAGCGCGACGCACCCGCCGCCCACGATAACGAAACAGGAGACAGCCATGACGAATGGTGCGCAGTACCGCCCCGGACGGGCGTGGTCCATCGCGACGATGCTCGCGCTGATGATGCTGGTGAATTTTCTCGACAAGGTCGTGCTCGGCCTCGTGTCGGTGCCGATGATGCGCGACCTGCATCTGAGCCCGACGCAGTTCGGCGTGATCGGCGGCAGCCTCAACTGGCTGTTCGCCGTGGCGGCGGTCGCGGGCGGCATCGCCGCGAACCGCTGGCCCGCGAAATGGCTGCTGTTGGCGATGGCGGCTGCGTGGGCGCTGCTGCAGCTGCCGATGCTTGCCGCGAGCTCGATCTGGGTCGTCATCGGGTGCCGTGTGCTGCTCGGCATCGGCGAAGGGCCCGCGTCGCCGGTCGCGACGCACGCGATCTACAAGTGGTTTCCCGATACGCGGCGCAATCTCCCGGTCGCGCTGCTGCACCAGGGCAGCGCGCTCGGCCTGCTGATCGCGGGGCTCGCGATTCCGGTCATCACGACGCACTGGGGCTGGCGCGCGAACTTCGCGGTGCTCGCGCTGCTCGGGGCGGTGTGGTGCATCGCGTGGGCGGTGGTCGGCGAGGAGGGCGCGCTGTCGCGCAACCCGCGCACGGCCGGTGGCGAGCGCGTGCCGTACGGACGACTGCTGACCGACCGCACGGTGCTCGGCAACTTCCTCGGCCATTTCGCGGCGAACTGGATTCTCGCGATGACACTCACGTGGATGCCGACCTACCTGCAGCTCGGGCTCGGCTTCGGGGCCCACGAGGCCGGGCGCATGTTCGCACTGTTCGTCGTGGTCACGTCGCCGCTCAGTCTCGCGCTGGCATGGCTGTCACAGACGCTGCTCGCGCGCGGCATGCCGTCGCGGCACGGGCGCGGCACGTTCATCGCGGTCACGCTGGCGATCGCCGGCGCGATGCTGGCCATGCTGCCGGTGCCGGAGCTGCCGCGCGCGGCGAAGCTCGCATTGCTGACGCTCGGCAGCGGGCTGACGCTGACGATGTACTCGATCGGCCCCGCGATGCTCGCCGAAGTGACGCCGGACGCGCAGCGCGGCGGCGTGCTCGCGCTCAGCAACGGTTTCGCGTCGCTCGCAGGCCTTGGCGCGCCCGTCATTACCGGGATGCTGATCGAGGCGAGCGGTGCGTCGGTCGCGCGCGGCTTCGAGCAGGCGAGCATCGTGTGCGGCGTCGTGCTGATCGCATGCGGCGTGCTCGGCGCCTGGTGCCTCGATCCGCAGCGTTCGCTGCGGCGCCTCGCGGGCGAGACGGAGCGCGCCGCGCCGCCGGTCGGCGCGTGCGGCCGTTAGCGCCTGCCGGGCATTTCGCATCGCATTCGGCGTACGGCCCGCCAGTCGGGCCGCGGCGCCTTTCGACGGGAAGCAGTACCACGATACGCCGCGCGACGACGCGGCAGGAGGAGACATGAAGAAGATGATCGCGGCGGCGCTGATTGGCGCGCTGTGCGGGAGCGCGCACGCTCAGTCGAGCGTGACGCTGTTCGGCCGGATCGGCGGCGGTGTGCGCTGGGTCAACGGGCTGCCGGGCGGCAGCCAGGTCGGGTTCAACAACAACATCATCGCGGGCAACGAGTTCGGCATTCGCGGCAAGGAGGATCTGGGCGGCGGGCTGAGGGCGCTGTTCGTGCTCGACAGCGCGTTCAACAGCGGCACCGGGGCGCTGAAAACGTCCGGCACGCTCTTTTCGCAGGCCGCGTATGTCGGCCTGGCCGGCGATTTCGGCCGCCTGACGCTCGGCCGCCAGTTCAACGCCGCGGAAGACCTCGGCATCGCGCTCGATCCGCTTAATGGGCGCGGTCAATCGCTCGCGGTCGAACCGGGCGTGCTGTTCGACGGCAACTTCTTCACGCTCGACTCGCGTTTCAACAACACGATCAAGTATCTCGGGCAGGTGGGCGGCCTGCGCTTCGGCGCGAATTATTCGCCGGGCGGCGTCGCCGGCAGTTCGCACGCAGGCACCAGCTATTCGACGGCCGCGATGTACACGTATTCGGACCTGATGGGTGGGGTGTCGTATGCGAAGACGTACAGCCCGGACGGCTCGCAGTCGGCGCAGACGATCCAGGCGGGCGGCACGCTGCAGCTCGGCCGTGCGCGCTTCTACCTGAGCTATGCGTCGCTGAACGTGCGCGCGAACAAGGCCGGCGCACCATCGCGGCGCGACGATATCCCGTCGTTCGGCGTCGTCGTTCAGCCGCTGCCGACGGTGCAGTTGAGCGCGGCCGCGTTCTACGACCGCGCACGCAATCTCGGCAACGTAAGAGGCGCGGACGGTCACAAGCTGACGACCTACGCGATTGCCGAGTACTTCCTGTCGAAGCGCACCGAGCTGTACGTCGAGGTCGATCGCAACGGCATGACCGGCGCATACATGCGTGACCCGGCGACGATCGCGGCGCTGAACCTGCGGCGCGGCGCGAGCGCGACGACCGGCGTGTCAGTCGGTCTGATGACGCAGTTCTGAGTTGTCCTTTCCACGTTTTTCAGGAGTGTGATTCGATCATGCGTACTTCATCCCGACTGATTGCGGCGCTGCTGACGGCGGCATGCTGGACCGTCGCCGCCCACGCACAATCCGACGCCGCCAGCACGACGGTCCCGGCATCGGCGCAGGCAGCCGTGCAGGCATCGCCGCCGGCCCTTGCGTCGGACAGCCTGTCGCCGGCGCAGCGCAAGGCGGCCGACCGCAAGCTGAAGCGGCGCGTCAGCACGGCGCTTGCGCGCACGAAGAACCTGAACGTCACGCGCATCCTCGTGCGGGTGCGCGACGGCGCCGTGACACTCAGCGGCTCGGTCACGGATACGAACCAGGCGAATCTCGCGGCGGCGGTTGCACGGCGCGTCGACGGGGTCGCATCGGTGTCTAACCTGCTGCGCATCGATGGCGAGCAGCCGTGATCGCCGGGCACAAGGTCGTTTTCCTTTCACTACGAGACATGATTCGATGCGAATTCACCGATGCTTTACCGCGGCCCGGCGCACTCGCCGGATGGTCGACATCTTCGTGCTGGCCGGCGGGCTCGCGCTCGTCGCGATCGCGCCCGCCGCGCCCGCCGCAACCGATGCCGTCATGCCCGGCATGATGCAGGGCTTTCCGCCGCCGGCCGACCAGGTCGTCAACAAGGCGAACGCATTCACGCCGGCGCGCTTGCGCTGGGCATTGCGCAACACGCGGCTGCTCGCGCCGACGGCCGGCATCCGGCATGCGGCCGTGCCGATGCCGCTCCCGGAACAACCGGCGCCCGGTCTCGATGCGCTGCCCGTGACGATCGGCGGCGAGACGCTGACGCTCGACGCGTATCTGCACGCGACGCATACCGACGGCTTCATCGTGCTGCAGCGCGGCCGGATCGTCTACGAGCGCTACTTCGACGGCTTCGGGCCCGACCAGACGCACGCATGGGCGTCGATGACGAAATCGGTGACGGGGCTGCTCGCCGCGCAGATGATCGAATCCGGCGTGCTCGATGCAGGCGTGCCGCTGTCGCGCACGGTGCCGGAACTGGCCGATACGCCGTTCGGCAGTGCAACGCTGCAGCAGAACCTGGACATGGAAGTACCCACGGCGTACGCACCGGGCATCCCGCCGGATCTCGGCCTGTTCGGCGCGGTCGGGCTGGTGCCGCGCCACGAAGGTGCGCCGGCCAGCATCGCCGACTTCCTGCTGACCGTGCGGCGCGTGCCGGACGCGGTGCCGGGCGGCGCCTGGTTCTACCAGAACGGGTCGCCGGAAGCCGTCGCGTGGGCGATGCAGCGCGCGACCGGGCAGTCGTGGAGCGCGCTGGTCGAGCGGTGGATGTGGCGCGATTTCGCGGAAGACGATGCGTACGTCGCGGTGGACCGCAATGCGATGGCGATGGCCAGCGGCGGGTTGTACACGACGCTGCGCGATGCCGCGCGCTTCGCGGAAAGCGTGCGCACCGGGCTCGGCGGCGCGCGAGGGACGCTGCCGGCCGCGACGATTCGTGCGGCGCTGCAGCCTGCGCACAACGCGGCTTTGTTCGCGAAGGGCAACGTGGTCCCCGGCAAGGACGGCTATGCGTATCGCGATTACTGGTACCAGGTGAACGACGGCGACGGGTCGTTCGCGGCGGCGGGGCGGTTCGGCCAGTCGATCCTCGTCAACCCCAAGACCGCCGTGACCATCGTCAAGTTCTCGTCGTCACCGGACTTCGCGCCGCGCGCGCTCGATGCACCGGGCGTAGCGACACGGCCGCGCGCGGCGCTCGAGCGCGGCGATGCGCTGAGCGCAGTGGCACACGCGGTCGCGGAGAAGCTGCGGTAACGCAGCCGCTCCCGCACCGGGTTACCGCTCGATCTGCCGGTTCCAGCGCGTATCCCACTGCGCACGGCGCGCGTTGATCGCCGCCCAGTCGACCACCGTCACCTTGCGCACGAGATCGTCGACGTTGCCGAGGCTTTGCTGCATCGCGGCGGGCATCTTCGCGAGGCGGTTGGTCGGGATCTGCTTGCCGGCCTCGGCGGCCTTCGTCTGCGCGGGCGCGGACAGCAGGAACTGCGCGAGCTTCTGCGCCAGCTGCGGATCCGGATTGTTCGCGACGACGCACAGGTCGACGAGCAGCAGCACCGGGCCTTCCTTCGGGTTCGCATATGCGACCGGAATGCCCTTGTCCTGCAGGTCGCCGACCCCGGTCGGCGTCAGCGGGAAGAGGCCGGCCTCGCCGGTCTGCACCATCTCGGAGATCTTCGCCGAGTTCGGGATGTACTCGACGACGTTCGGCCCGACCGTGCTCGCCCACTTGCTGAAGCCGGGCTCGACGTTCTGTTCGCTGCCGCCGAGCAGCCGGTTGATCGCGAGGAAGCCGTGCAGCCCGAACGTGCTGCTCGACGCCGACTGAAACACGACCTTGCCCTTGTATTTCGGGTCGGCGAAATCCATCCACGACGTCGGCGGCGCCCAGCCTTTGTCCGCGAACAGTTTCTTGTTGTACGCGATGCCGGTCATCCCGAGCTGCACGCCCGCGCCGACGTCGTCCTTCATCCGCGCGAACGGATACAGCTCCTTGAGCACCGGCGAATCGTCGAGCTTCTGGCACACGCCGAGACTGACCGCGCGCGCCATCACGCCGTCGTCGAGGAACGCGACGTGGATCTGCGGCTTGTTGCGGTTCGCCAGCAGCTTCGCGAGCACGTCCGACGACGTGCCGGGCACGACGACGACCTTCACGTTGTTCGCCTTCTCGAAGTCGGGTAGCACCTGGCTCGTATAGGCCTTTTCCATCGGCCCGCCGTTCATGCCGACGTAGATCGTCTTCGTTTGCGCGAACGCGGGCGCGGTGGCGCCGGCGACGCAGAGGGCGGCGGCCGCCGCGATCGTTCCGAACAGTTTCACTTGTGGGTCTCCTCTTGACGGAAAGGGGCGATCGGCGCGTGCGGTGCGAAGCGGCCGATCGAGAATGCTTCGAGTGGCGTGGCGGTTGCGCCGATCGTGACGAGCTCGGCGAGTACCTCGCCGACGCCCGGCGCGAGCAGGAAGCCGCCGCCGGAAAAGCCGAACGCATGCAACAGGTTCGGCGTCGTACGGCTCGCGCCGATGATCGGGTTGTGGTCGGGCGTGCAGCCTTCGACGCCGCTCCACGTGCGGATCAGCAGCGCATCGCGCAGCGCGGGCAACAGCGCGCACGCGTCGCGCATCACCGCGCGCGTCGTGTCGACCGACGGCTGGCCGAATTCGCCGTCGCCGCGGCCGCGCCCGCCGCCGATCACGCAGTTGCCGCGCGCGACCTGCCGCGCGTACACCCCGCCGCCGTACACGCCGAGGTTGTGCGTGATGAACGGCGGCAGCGGCTCGGTCACCCACATGTTCGGGTAGATCGGCTCCATCGGCACGGCTTCGCCGAAGCGTTCGGCGATGGTGTTCGCCCATGCGCCAGCCGAATTGATCAGCCACGTCGCCGTGCACGCGCGGCCACCCGCCTGAACGTGAAAGCGCATGCCGTCGTGCCGGGCGTCGTCGACTGCTGCGTGCTCGAACACGTCGGCGCCCGCCGCGCGGGCCGCACGCGCGAAGGGATCGGAAGAGCGTCGGGG
>NZ_VWWG01000182.1:0-12382 GCF_011753085.1 Burkholderia sp. Tr-862 | reverse complement strand
ACCGCGCCCGTGCCGATCACGGCGAGCCGGCGCGCGTCGCGCGGTGCGAGGCAGTCGACCGCGAGCGCCGTCGTGCCGGCCGTGCGCTCGACCGTCAGCAGCCCCGCATCGCACCACATCAGCGGCTGGCCGGTGCGCATCGACATCAGCGCGGTCCACGCGGTCACGATCGGTTTGCCGCCCGTCACGACGTACGGCGACAGCTTCGCGCCGAACACCTGCTCGTCGGCGAGCGCGCCGAGATACGTGATGAAATCGCCGGCCTGTTCGGGGAACAGCGTGAGGGTTTGCGGCGGCTGCACCGCGCGGGCCGACGCGAGCGACGCGAACATGCGGCGCAGCGTGCCGAGCACGTCGAGCGACGGCAGCGCCGCGCGCACCGCGGCTTCGTCGACGGTGAGCGGCAGGGTCGGGGCGGGTTGCGTCATGGGACTTCTCCGGTCGGGGCCGGACAGGACAGTCTCGATAGAGCGCGTCCGGCGGTGTTCGTAATGGATTAAAAGTCTAATATAGACAAAAGAGGTCGGGTAAATTTTTCTTTCCGAGACACGAGCGCGTCGCGTGCCCACGGAAAAACATAGATAAATCAAAGGGGTTTTGCGCAAGCGAAGGTATTTCACTGGACCGCGGCAGCATCGCGATTATCGTATCCCCTATAGTCCATAGTAGACTAAGAGTCTATATTTTGCGTGTGGACCAGCGTGTCGCCGCACGGCGGCCGGCTGCATCGCTTGCCGTTCCGGCGCCCGGCAACGGCGTCGCGCGACCGGTCTTCATCGCCTCAATCCGGAATCGAAGGACATCCGTCATGAACTGGAAGCTTTCCCTCTGCGCCGTCGCGGCGCTCGCGTGCGCGGCCGTCACGGCCCACGCGGAACAGACCACGCTGCGCTTCGGGATCGAAGCCGCCTACCCGCCGTTCGAGAGCAAGTCGCCGGCCGGCCAGCTGCAGGGCTTCGACGTCGACATCGGCAACGCGGTGTGCGCGAAGCTGAACATGAAGTGCGTGTGGGTCGAGAATGCGTTCGACGGGTTGATCCCGGCGCTGCAGGCGCGCAAGTTCGACGCGATCAATTCGGCGATGAACATCACCGTGAAGCGCAAGCAGAGCATCGACTTCACGCCGGCGATCTACGTCGTGCCGATCGTGATGGTCGCGCACCGCGGCTCGCCGCTGCGGCCCGATGCCGCGAGCCTGCGCGGCAAGCACGTCGGTGTGCTGCAGGGCTCGTCGCAGGAGGATTTCCTGAAGGCGCACTGGGCGAATGCGGGCGTGGCCGTCGTGTCCTATCCGGATCAGGACCAGATCTATGCCGATCTCGTCGCCGGGCGTCTCGACGCGGCCGTGCAGGAAGCGCAGACCGCGCAGGACGGCTTCCTCGACAAGCCGGCCGGCCGCGACTATCAGATCGTCGGCGAGCCGCTGAAAGATCCCGCGACGCTCGGCGAAGGCACCGGCTTCGGGATGCGCAAGGGCGACAAGGCGCTGCAGACGAAGATCGTCGGCGCGCTCGACGCACTGAAGAAGGACGGCACGCTGAGCGCGCTGTCGCAGAAGTACTTCAAGCGCGACATCGTCGCGAAGTAAGCCTGGCCGCGCGCCGGCCGCCGTGCCGGTGCGCGTCGCACCGAATCTCGACGCAGTACGGGGAAGCATGGATTTCGACGTCATCGTTCTGGGGGCCGGCATCGTCGGCGTGTCGGCGGCGCTGCATCTGCAGGATCGCGGGCTGCGTGTCGCGCTCGTCGACCGGCGCGCGCCCGGCGAGGAAACGAGCCACGGCAATGCCGGGCTGATCGAGCGCTCGTCCGTCGTGCCGTACGCGTTCCCGCGCCGGCTCGGCACGCTGCTGCGCTACGCGCGCAACCGCTCGGTCGATCTCTATTGGGACTACAAGGCGCTGCCCGCCTACGCGGGCTGGCTCGCGCGCTTCTGGCGCGAATCGTCGCCGCAGCGGCTCGCGGCTGCCGCGCGCGACATGCTGCCGCTCGTCGCGGCGAGCGTGGTCGAGCACGACGCGCTGCTCGCGCGCACCGATGCGCGGCCGCTCGTGCATGACGGCGGGTGGCTCGAGGCGTTCCGTTCGCCCGCGCTGTTCGATGCGGAAACGCGCGCGCAGCAGCGGGTGGCCGACGCGCACGGGTTGCGGATGAGCGTGCTCGACGCGCGCGCGTTGCGCGAGCGCGAGCCCGGCATCGGCGACGCATTTTGCGGCGCGTTCCACTGGCAGGACCCGAAGACCGTGTCGAGCCCCGGCGGCCTCACGAAGGCGTACGCGCGGCTGTTCGAGCGCGACGGCGGCACGTTCGTGCGCGGCGACGCGACGACGCTCGCCCAGGTGCGCGACGGCTGGCAGGTCGATACCGAACACGGGCCGATATCGGCGCGGTCGGCCGTGGTCGCGCTCGGGCCGTGGTCCGATTACGTGTTCGCGCCGCTCGGCTACCGGATTCCGCTGCGCGCGAAGCGCGGCTATCACATGCATTACCGGCCGACCCGCGCGCCGCTGAACGTGCCGGTGTGCGATACCGAGGCGGGTTTCGTGGTCGCGCCGATGGAGGGCGGTCGCCTGCGGCTCACGACCGGCGTCGAGATCGCGTTGCGCGACGCGCCGCCGACCGGCGTGCAGCTCGCGCGCGCCGAGCCGCTCGCGCGCGACGCGTTCGGCATCGGCGAGCGGCTCGATCCGGCGCCGTGGCTCGGGATGCGGCCGTGCACGCCCGACATGCGGCCGGTGATCGGGCCTGCGCCGCGCCATCGTCATCTGTGGTTCGCGTTCGGCCATTGCCACCACGGCCTCACGCTCGGCCCCGCGAGCGGACGGCTGCTCGCCGAAATGATCACCGATGCGCCGACCTACATCGATCCCCATCCGTACCGGCCTGCGCGTTTCGGCTGAGCGAGTGGCCACGCGACGGCCAGTTTGGCTGCCCGCATTAATCGAAAACCGATCTGTGGAAATGGTCTGCTAATTGTTCGGAAAGCAATCGCGAAATAAGAAATCAGAAAACAAGCGATTTATCGATGCATTTTCATCGAAATGCAATGCGAAATAGGTGGGCCGTCCGGGCAATCTGGCGATGCTTCGCGACGGTCCGTTCTGATGTGACCCGCAATGTACCGAAACACGTTACTTCGGGCCTCGCAAACGTTACGTTACATCCGTGCTCCCAGGCCTGTTTCGTCAGATGATTGTCGCGACGCCACCCCGTTAATTCTCCCAGGAATCCATATAAAACCGTTATCGGCTTGCATTAAGCCCACGAATGAATCCGTTTTATCCGGATGGCACGCTTCGTGCAATCCGTCCCCATGCTCAACGTAGTGCCAACCAAGATGGGGTAAGGATGAGACAAAAACTTAAATTGACGGGTGTGGCGCTGTCGGTCGCGACGGTGTTCGGGGTACTGGCTTCCGGTTCGGCAATCGCGGGGCCGCTCGATGCGCTGCCGCTTCCGCAAGGGGGCGTGAATCCGCCGACGAACAGCGTGTCGATCGGGCTGGCCGCGACCGGCACGTCGCCGCTGGGTTCGGTCACCGTGGCAGCGGGCGGGGCGCGCGAGATTCAGACGTCGCCGGGCAATCCGGTGCAGGCGTTGTCGGGCGCTGTGAATACGCTGACGGGCGCACTCGGCGGCGGCAATCCGGCGGGCGCGCTGACCGGTGCGCTGAATGCGGCGACGGGGACGTTGAGCAATGCGGTTGGCACGGCAACGGGCGCGCTGGGTAACGTCGGTGGCGGTTCGAATCCGCTGGCGCCGGTTCAAGGTGTGGTGAATCAAGTGACGGGCGCCCTCGGCGGCGGCAACCCGGCAGGTGCGCTGACTGGCGCTCTCGGTACGGTCACGGGTGCGCTGGGTAACGTGGGCGGCGGTGCGAATCCGCTGACGCCGGTTCAGGGTGCGGTGAATCAAGTGATGGGTGCGCTCGGTGGCGGCAACCCGGCAGGTGCGCTGACTGGCGCTCTCGGTACGGTCACGGGTGCGTTGGGTAACGTCGGCGGCAACAACCCGGCAGGCGCACTGACCGGCGCGCTCGGCACGGTGACGGGCGCCCTCGGCAACGTCGGTGGCACCACGAACCCGCTGGCGCCGATCCAGAACGTCGTCGACCAGGTCACGGGCACGCTGGGCAGCGGCAATCCGGCCGGCTCACTGAGCAACGCGGTCAATACGATCACCGGTACGCTCGGCAACATCGGCGGCGCGTCGAGCCCGCTGGCGCCGGTGCAAGGCGCCGTTACGCAACTCGCCGGCACGCTCGGCGACGGCAATCCGGCCAGCGCACTGACGAACGCGGTGAACTCGGTGACCGGTGCGCTCGGCAATCTCGCCGGCACGAACCCGCTCGCCCCGGTACAGGGCGTCGTGAACCAGGTCGTCGGCACGCTGTCGGGCGCCCGCGGCGGCAGCCCGATCACGCCGATCACGAATCTCGTCAGCGGTCTCCAGAACGCGCTGCCGACGGGCGGCAACGCGGCTGGCGCGCTGAGCGGTGCGCTCGGTTCGGTCACGAGCGCGCTCGGCAACCTCGGCGGCTCGAACCCGCTGGCGCCGGTGCAAGGTGTC
This sequence comes from Burkholderia sp. Tr-862, assembly GCF_011753085.1. Taxonomy (NCBI): domain Bacteria; kingdom Pseudomonadati; phylum Pseudomonadota; class Betaproteobacteria; order Burkholderiales; family Burkholderiaceae; genus Burkholderia; species Burkholderia sp. Tr-862. The sequence continues at coordinate 7,813 of NZ_VWWG01000182.1, read as the reverse complement.
GTGAACCAGGTCGTCAGCACGCTCGGCGGCAGCAATCCGGCCGGCGCGCTGAGCAACGCGGTCAGCTCGGTGACGGGCGCGCTCGGCAACCTCGGCGGCACGAACCCGCTGGCGCCGGTGCAAGGTGTCGTGAACCAGGTGGTCGGTACGCTCGGCGGCAGCAATCCGGCCGGCGCACTGAGCAACGCGGTCAGCTCGGTGACGGGCGCACTCGGCAGCCTCGGCGGCTCGAACCCACTGGCGCCGGTGCAAGGCGTCGTGAACAATGCGGTCGGCACGACGCTGGGTACGGCGCTGGGTTCCACGCCGAGCCTGTCGGTCACGCCGCACTCGGGCAACAGCTCGGCGAACAACCCGCTCGCACCGGTGTCGACGCTGCTCCAGTCGGTGACGGGCGCACTGCCGAGGTAACCGGCCGGAACGCGCGGCGGCGATGCATCGCCTGCCGCGCGCGACGGGTCGCACAACGCGGCATGACGGCAACGTCACGCCGCGTTTTTCTTTGGATTCCCGATGGGCTTGGTTGGACGAATGGAGGCCATCGGCGGGCCGCATGGAATAACCGCCCGCGGCCGTCCGTTTATATACCGAGTCACGGCGCAATCGGGCAGCGGGATAATGACCATGACGAAGTCGACGTCCCGTCCGGCGGTGCCGTGCCGCCATGCCATGCCAAGGGGAACGGGAATGAAGACGATGCTGTTCGCCATCGCGCTGACGGCCGCGATCGCGCGGCCCGCGGCCGCCGAGCCGCCGCAGGCCGGCAACGGGAAACTGGTCGACGAAGATCACATGACGCTGTACGTGTTCGATCACGACGCGCCGGGCAAGAGCACATGCAACGGCGCCTGCGCGGCCAACTGGCCGCCGGCGCTCGCCGACGGATACGACAAGGCGTCGGGTGCGCTGAGCCTCGTCACGCGCGACGACGGCAAGAAGCAATGGGCGTACAACGGTCGCCCGCTGTATCGCTGGAAAATGGACCACAAGGCCGGTGACGCGGGCGGCGACGGAATCGGCGGCATGTGGCACGTCGCGCGTCCCTGAAAACTGACGGACGGACCGACTGACTGAGGACGTGGCGACGCGCGAGGCATCCGGATGAGCTACGAATCGGACCTGCTGGTGTGGCTGCCGCATCTCACGCGCTATGCGCGTGCGCTGACGGGCGACCGGGCCTGGGCGGACGATCTCGTGCAGGACACGCTCGAGCGCGCGCTGAACCGGCCGCCGCGCGACGGCGGCAACCTGCGCGCGTGGTTGCTGACGCTGCTGCGCCACCGCTTCATCGACCAGTTGCGCGCGCGGCACGAGATCGCGGTCGACGACGCCACCGCGCCATGGCAGACGATGGCCGCGCCGGCCGATGAGATCAGCGGCCTGATGCTGCGCGACGTGCAGCGCGCGCTGTACCGGCTACCGGTCGAGCAGCGCGAGGTGCTGCTGCTGGTCGCGCTGGAGGAGTTGAGCTATCGCGACGCCGCGCAGGTGCTCGGCGTGCCGGTGGGGACGGTGATGTCGCGGCTGTCGCGGGCGCGTGAACAGATGCGTGCGTTGCTGTCCGGCGAGCCGCCGGCGCACGGCACGGCCGCGTTACGGGTGATCGGGAAGACATGATGGACGACGATCCGAACAAACCTTCGAACGATCGGGACGACGCTGCATCGGCCCAGCTGCTGTCGGCGCTGCTCGACGGCGAGCTGTCCGGGCAGGAGCGCCGCGAGGTGCTCGAGCGGCTGCAGTCCGATCCGCGGGAAGCCGAGCGGTTCGCGCATTACGGCGCGCAGCGCGACGCGTTGCGCGCGCTGTTCCCGCTGCCGGGCGCCGCATCGGCATTGTTCCTGCAGCGGCGCGCGTCGCGCCGGCGCGTGGTTGCCTATACGTTCGCGGGGCTGGCGGCCGGGCTGGTGCTCGGCATTGCGCTGCACGTGGGCTGGACGGCGTTCGGCGTCGAACCGGCGTTCGCCGCGCGCGCGGATGTCGCGTATGCCGTGTACGCGGCCGATCGTGAACACCCGGTCGAAGTCGACGCCCGCGATCCGGCGCGTCTGGCCGGATGGCTGTCCGCGCGTCTCGGCCGGCCCGTGCGCGCGCCGTCGCTCGATGAATACGGCTACGTGCTGCTGGGCGGGCGGCTGCTGCCGGGCGACGCGGGGCCGGCCGCGCAGCTGATGTACCAGCGTGCGGACGGCGCGCGCGTGACGTTGTACATGACGGCCTACGATGCGCGGCGCCTCGCGCCGCAGGCGATGTCGGCGGACGGACGCTACACGTATTTCTGGTCGGATCGCGGCATGGGCTACGCGCTGTCCGGCCGCGCCGACGAACGGCGCCTGCGCGAGCTCGCGATCGACGCGTGCGGCGCGCTCGGCGGGCCGACCGACGCATGGAAGGGGTGACGCGCGCGGCATCGGCAAGGAGCAGAAGATGAACGCGAAGACGGCGATGATGGCGACGGTGATGGCGGTGCTCGCGGCAGGCGCCGGGCTCGCGCGGGCGGAAGGCGACGCCCCGGTGCGCGTGCCGGTCGACGCCGACGGCGTGCAGCGGGTGACGATCGTCGGCGGCAGCTATTTCTTTCGGCCGAAGCATGTGATCGTCCGCGCGCATGTGCCGGTCGAACTGACCGTATCGGCCGAACCGGGCCGCGTGCCGCACAGTTTCGAAATCGACGCGCCGCAGGCTGGCATCGCGGTGCACACCGACCTGGCCACGACCCCGCGCACGTTCCGCTTCACACCGACGCAGCCCGGTCGCTTCGCCTACTATTGCACGCATCGGCTGCTGTTCTTGCGCAGCCATCGCGAACGCGGCATGGAGGGCGTGCTCGACGTCGAGGCGGCGCCATGATTGCCGCATTGCTGGCCGCGAGCCTGATAGGAGCGAGCATGACAGCCGACCCCGTGACCGTTGCGCAGGCACATTTCGACCAGGTCCGCTCGTACCGCGCGACGATCCGCTCGTCGGCGCGAAGCGGCGAGCGCACCGAATTCCACTATGCGTACCTGAAACCCGGTTTCGTCCGGATGGACTTCGTGTCGCCCCATCGTGGCGCGGTGCTCGCGTACGATCCCGGCGACGGCAAGGTCCGCCTGCGCCCGTTCGGCGAGCATGCGCCGCCCGCGCTGAGGCTGTCGCCGACCAATCCGCTCGTGCGCGACCGCAGTGGCCATCGCGTCGACCGCTCGGACGTCGGCGAGCTGCTGCGCAACGTGCATGCGCTGCAGCAAGGCGGCGCGACGGTGACGGAAGGCGAGGAGACCATCAACGGGCGGACCACGCTGCGCGTGTCGGTGACGGGCGGCCCCGCGCACGCGGTCGACGGCGTGCATCGCTACCGGCTGTGGCTGGACACCAAGGACGGTTTTCCGCTGAAGGTCGTCAGCTTCGCGGATGGTGACGGCGACCCGCTCGAAACGGTGACGCTCGACGACGTCGAGATCGACGTCGCGTTTCCCGCCCGCTTTTTCGCGCCCTGATCCCGACTCGTGCCGGAGGCTGCATGGCGGAATACCGGTTTTCGACGACGTGGCGCGTGGACGCGCCGCTCGCGGCGGTCTGGGACGCGATCTACCAGGTCGACCGCTGGCCCGACTGGTGGAAGAGCGCGGTACGGACCGTCGAGATCGAGCGCGGCGACGCGCGCGGCGTCGGCGCGCTGCAGCGATACACGTGGAAAGGCGCGCTGCCGTACCGGCTGACCTTCGACATGCGCGTGCAGCGCGTCGAGCGGCCGCATGTGCTCGAAGGCCGCGCGAGCGGCGCGATCGAAGGCGACGGCTGCTGGTCGTTCGCCGGCGACGGCGCGCGCACCGTCGTGCGCTACGACTGGCACATCCGGACGCGCGAGCGCTGGATGAACTGGCTGGAGCCGCTCGCCCGTCCGCTGTTCATCTGGAATCACGACGTCGTGATGCGCGAAGGCGCGAAAGGGCTCGCGCGCCTGCTCGGCGCGACGGTCCAGACCGACGGCCGGACGTTCCAGCCGGTCGCGGGCTGTCCCGACATGTGACGATCCGGCACCTGATAGGTGCCCCAGCGGCGTCCGAGCGGGTCTTTTCATGTGGTGTCAGACGATCGCGGGAACTCGGTGCTTACCCCGTGTCAAAGCGATGCGCGGGTCGGGAAATCCCGCATCTGCCTGCTGCCGGAGCGCAGTATTGATGTCTACTTGATTGTTTCAAAAGGATTTTTCAATTCCATCCCCGTTTTTCCGTCGTTTCGGCCCCCGCGAAAAAACCTCCGGTTTCCCTTCTTGAATTTGTCAAAACCCGTCCATATAATTAGCACTCGCTGCACGAGAGTGCTAACAATTCTCTGCCGGGCGACCCGCCGGGCAGATTCCCTAAGCGTTCTTCAATCTCAGTCAAGAGAGGAGTGAATATGAACCTTCGTCCTTTGCACGATCGCGTGATCGTCAAGCGCCTGGATCAGGAAACCAAGACCGCCTCGGGCATCGTGATCCCCGACGCAGCAGCTGAAAAGCCGGATCAAGGCGAAGTCCTGGCCATCGGCCCGGGCAAGCGCGACGACAAGGGCGCACCGATCGCACTCGACGTGAAGGTCGGCGATCGCGTCCTGTTCGGCAAGTACGCTGGTCAGACCGTCAAGGTCGACGGCCAGGAACTGCTGGTCATGCGCGAAGAAGACATCATGGCCGTGGTCAACGCGAAGTAAGCGTCCACTGACGGTACATATTCCCAAGAATTCAAGGAGTTAGAAGATGGCAGCTAAAGACGTCGTATTCGGCGATTCCGCCCGTTCGAAGATGGTCGAAGGCGTGAACATTCTCGCCAACGCGGTCAAGGTCACGCTGGGTCCGAAGGGCCGCAACGTGGTGCTCGAGCGCAGCTTCGGCGGCCCGACGGTCACCAAGGACGGTGTGTCGGTCGCGAAGGAAATCGAGCTGAAGGACAAGCTCCAGAACATGGGCGCGCAAATGGTCAAGGAAGTTGCTTCCAAGACCAGCGACAACGCAGGCGACGGCACGACGACGGCAACCGTCCTCGCGCAATCGATCGTTCGCGAAGGCATGAAGTACGTTGCATCGGGCATGAACCCGATGGACCTGAAGCGCGGCATCGACAAGGCAGTCGCAGCGGCTGTCGAAGAGCTGAAGAAGATCAGCAAGCCGTGCACGACGAACAAGGAAATCGCGCAGGTCGGCTCGATCTCGGCGAACAGCGACACGTCGATCGGCGATCGCATCGCTGAAGCGATGGACAAGGTCGGCAAGGAAGGCGTGATCACCGTCGAAGACGGCAAGTCGCTCGCCGACGAACTCGACGTCGTCGAAGGCATGCAGTTCGACCGCGGCTACCTGTCGCCGTACTTCATCAACAACCCGGAAAAGCAAGTCGCCGTCCTCGACAACCCGTTCGTGCTGCTGCACGACAAGAAGGTGTCGAACATCCGTGATCTGCTGCCGGTGCTCGAGCAAGTCGCGAAGGCTGGCCGTCCGCTGCTGATCATCGCTGAAGACATCGAAGGCGAAGCGCTCGCAACGCTGGTCGTCAACAACATCCGCGGCATCCTGAAGACCGTTGCGGTCAAGGCACCGGGCTTCGGCGATCGTCGCAAGGCCATGCTGGAAGACATCGCTATCCTGACCGGCGGCCAGGTGATCGCGGAAGAAACCGGCCTGACGCTCGAGAAGGCAACGCTGGCAGAACTGGGCCAGGCGAAGCGCATCGAAGTGGGCAAGGAAAACACGACGATCATCGACGGCGCAGGCGAAGCCGCGAACATCGAAGCACGCGTGAAGCAAGTGCGCGCGCAAATCGAAGAAGCGACGTCGGACTACGACCGTGAAAAGCTGCAAGAGCGCGTGGCCAAGCTGGCCGGCGGCGTGGCAGTGATCAAGGTCGGCGCTGCGACCGAAGTCGAAATGAAGGAAAAGAAGGCACGTGTCGAAGACGCACTGCACGCAACGCGCGCAGCTGTGGAAGAAGGCATCGTGGCAGGCGGCGGCGTTGCACTGATCCGCGCTCGCACGGCAATCGCAAGCCTGACCGGCGCGAACGCTGACCAGAACGCCGGCATCAAGATCGTGCTGCGCGCGATGGAAGAGCCGCTGCGTCAGATCGTCACGAACGGCGGCGAAGAAGCCAGCGTCGTGGTGGCGGCAGTTGCTGCAGGCCAGGGCAACTACGGCTACAACGCAGCAACGGGCGAGTACGTCGACATGGTCGAAGCCGGCGTCGTCGACCCGACCAAGGTCACGCGCACCGCACTGCAGAACGCAGCTTCGGTTGCAGGCCTGCTGCTGACGACGGACGCAGCTGTCGCAGAACTGCCGAAGGAAGATGCACCGATGCCGGGCGGCATGCCGGGCGGCATGGGCGGCATGGGCATGGACATGTAATCGACTTCGGTCGATGGTGTCCGGAGCGCGCAGCGATGCGCGTTCCAGCCAAAAGAAAAGACCCGCAGCGATGCGGGTCTTTTTTTATGCGCGAACGAAAGGGGCGGACCTGCCACCCCGAGGCGATGGCGAGCGGCGCGTGACGGCGGCGCGGGGCCGCCGTGCGGGCGTCAATGGCGGTGCGACGTCCTCGGCACCGGATCGGCCTTCACGGCCGGCGGCGTGTCCGCATCGTCGTTGCTGCGGGCCCAGAAGAACCGGTCGGGCAGGTACGCGCCCATGCCGGGCCGGAACGCGTCGCGCACGGCCTGGTACAGGTATTCCTGCGCTTCGCGCACCGCTTCGGGCGGCTCCTGGCCGTTCGCGAGCAGTGCCGCGATCGCCGCGCCGAGCGTGTCGGTGATGCCCATCAGCCGGTGCGGCGAACGATCCCACATGTCTTCGCGGAGCTGGCCTTCCTCGCCGTACAGCGTGTTGACGAGCCGGTGCGAGCCCGTCTCCGACGACAGGATGTACTCGCAGCCTTGCGACAGCAGGTGCGACACGGCCGCGTCGAGATTCGGCGCCTCGGCGTCGCCGTCCGGCTGCGCGAGGGCGAGCAGCGTCGCGTGGTCGGCGACCAGCAGCGTTGTCTGCGGCGCGAGCAGGTCGGCGATCGATTCGCGCAGGTCGTCGGCGGCGAGCACGTGCTCGTCGTCGAGCGTGAAGTCCGGTGCGAGCACGAGCGGCACGCCGTCGTAGTCGGCGACCACTTCGGCGATCGCGCTCACGACTTCCGCGCGTGTCGCCGCGCCGATCTTGAACGCGGCGATCGGCATGTCCTCGAGCAGCATGCGCGCCTGGGCGGCGACGACGTCGGGATCGAGGCCGGTGACTTCGTCGCAGGCGGCCGAGTCGCGCACGGTATAGCCCGTCAGGACGGACACGCCGTGACAGCCCATGCTCGCCAGAGTCATCAGATCGGCTTGGATGCCGGAGCCGCCGGTGGGATCGGAGAGGCCGAAGGTGAGGACGATCGGAGGGGCGTTGCTGGACATGTAAAAAAGGGGCAAGAAAAAAACGGGGAAGCGACGGAACTGCGGACGGCGAGGCGAAGTGGGCGGTTTGGCCCGGTGTTGCCCGGCAGGCCGCACTTTTCAGCCATTATGCGGCGGAATCCGGCCTGCACGACGGATTTTTTAGCCCAACGCAACGTAGTCGCTGTACTCCAGCGCGATTGCTAGGCAGTCCGGCCCCGACACGGTACCATCATGGCTCCCGAATTTACCGACTTTCCCGACGCGGCTTAAGATGGAATACAAGAGCTGGATGTGCCTGATTTGTGGCTGGATTTATGACGAAGAAGCCGGACTGCCCGAAGAGGGCATCGCCCCGGGCACGCGCTGGGAAGACGTCCCCATCAACTGGACGTGCCCCGAATGCGGTGCTCGCAAGGAAGACTTCGAGATA
>NZ_VWWG01000181.1:0-12593 GCF_011753085.1 Burkholderia sp. Tr-862 | reverse complement strand
GCCGGCCGCCTCGCGAGCCAGTGTTTCCTCGAGCTCCGTCTCGCGGCGCGCCCATGCCTGCGCCGCTTCCGTCTGCGCGGCGACGGCTGCGTCGGCACGCGCATCGGCCGCGCCGAGCGCATCGCGCAACGTATCCGCTTCGCGCGTCAGCGCGGCAACGAGCCGCGCCCGCATGACGCGACACACGATCGCGGCGATTGCCGCGACCACCAGGCCGCCCGCCAGCGCGGCGCCGATCGGGATCATCCACGCTTGCACGATCACTCCGCCACGTCGACGTTCGCGATGCCGGCGCGTGCGTGCGGCTCGGCGTGGTGCGCGGCAACGTCCGCCGCGAAACGCGCCGGCAGCGACACGATCGTCTCGAACGCGCGATACGGCAAGCCGACACGATCGTCGGTGAAGCGCAGCGCGATGTCGCCGCCGTCGCGCTTCAGGAAGTTGCGCACCGCGTCCATCCCGACACCGCGCCCGGACACTTCGGTCACGGCACGCGCGGTCGAGAAACCCGGACGGAAGATCAGTTCGGCCACCGCTTCGTCGGTCAGCGCGGCTTCGTTGCCGGCGTCGATCCACCCGCGCTCGCGCGCGATCCCGCGAATCCGGTCGAGCGCGAGGCCGCGGCCGTCGTCGCCGAGCACGAACCGCAGCGCACCGTCCTCGACGTCGACCGCGATGTCGATCTTGCCGGCCGGCGGCTTGCCGGCCGCGCGACGCTCGTCGGACGTTTCGATCCCGTGATCGATCGCGTTGCGCAGCAGGTGCATGAACACGTTCTTCAGCGTCGCGCCGATCTCGCTGCGCACGCGATGGCCGTTGCTGTCGATATGCACGACGGGCGCCGGCTTGCCGAGTTCGGCCGCGAGCGACGGCAGCGATTCGATCACGCCTCCCAGCGCGTCGCCGATGCCCTGCGTGCCGAACTGGCTCAGCAGGCGGCGCACCGAATCGCGCGCCGCGTGCCAGTCGCCCGCGTTCGCCGGATCGGCGCCGTCAAGCATGCGCAGGCTCTCGCTGATATGCGCGCGCTCGACCATCAGGTAGTCGCCGCCGGACCGCGCCGGCTCGCCCTGGCGGCCGAGCGTGACCGCGTTGATCGTCGCGTAGTGTTCGACCGCCTCGCGCACGCGAACCAGGTCGTCCATCAGCGCATCGCGGTTCCACTCGGGCCCGCCGTCCGCGCGGCGCAGCGATTCGTACGCCTGCTCCGCTTCATGCACGATGTTGGTCAGATGCTGAAGGCTGTACGTGCGCGCATTGCCCTTGATCGTGTGCATGTTGCGGAACAGCGCCGCGACGATCGAGTGATCCGCGCGTTCGTGCTGGCGGATCATCCGCTCGTTCTCGCTGAGGAAGCCCTTCGCGCTGTGCACGAAGTCATGGAACTTGTCCTGGCTGATCGACAGGATCTCGCCGATCATCTCGAGGCGGCGCTGCTGCTCGCCGGCCTGCGCGGTCAGCTCGCGGATCTCCGTCACGTCGCGCACGCACAGCATCAGCCGCACGACCGTGTCGGTCTCGTCGGTGATCGCCGACCAGCTCAGGTCGAGCCACTTCTCGCGGCCGTCCGGCATCCGCTTCGCGACTTCGTTGACGAGCAGGTGCTCGTTGAACGCGAAGTTCATGCTGTCCTCGCCGAGGCACGCATGCACGGCCGCCTCGACCTGCGAGCGCGCGTCGGCGCCGATGCTCGAATCGTCGAACACGAGCGCCATCAGGTCGCGTCCGGCGATGTCGCTCGTCTCGAAGATGGTCTCGAGGTAAGCCGAATACTCCGCATGCACGACGCCGCCTTCGACGACGGTCAGGATCCCCTGCTGCATGTTCTGCAGCATCGCCTGGATGTCGGCCGTCTTCTGCTTCAGTTGCGCGGCGTTCTCCTGGATCTTCTCGATCATCCCATTGAACGCGACGATCGAATGACCGATTTCGTCCATCCGGCCCACCGGCACGCGGCGCGTGAAGTCCTGGCTCGTCGCGATCTCGCTCATCGCCGTCTGCATCCCGATCAGCGGGCGCGCGATCTGGCGGTACAGCACGAAGCCGAGCGCGGTCAGCAGCACGACCACCGTGCCCGCGACAGCCGCGATCGCGGTCGCCGTGGTCGACAGCATGCCGTTCAGCGCGCTGATCGCGTCGTCCTTCTGGCGGTTCTTCTCGACGCGCAGCGTGTCGACGATGCTTTCGAGTTCGTCGCGATACTGCGCGACGTTCGCGAACAGGTAGGCCTGCGCCATCTCCGGCTTGCCGTCGGCCTTCATCTTCACGGTGTCGTCGATCGCCGCGAAGTAGTTCGCGGCGCTGTCCTTCGCCTGCTCGACGAGGCCTTGCTGCGCCCGCCCAACCGCCGACCTGGCCTGCGCGTCGAGCGCCGCGCGCAGTGCGGCCTGTTTCGCCTTCAGCTCGTCGCGCGCCTGCGCGGCGGTGTTCGCGTCGGGCGCGTACACCAGCGTCATCGTCGCGATCTGGATGTTCTTCACGTCGGCGACGAGATCAGCGGACGCGAGCGCGCTCGGCACGATTCCCTGGGTAACCTGACGCACCTCGGACGCGCTCTTGCGCGTCTGGTACACGGCGTACACGCCGATCGCGGACAGCGCGAAAAACGTCAGGACGACTAGCAGCGTAATGCGATGACGGATGGTCATGAGTACAGCTCCCCGCAGCGATCCGGCTTCGATCGCCCTTTGGTCTATTGAAAGAATGTGAGCGCCGAATTATCGGGGATGGTGTATGACTGTCCGATGACTGAAAATCAATCGGTCATTGAGGAAATCGCAATGGTCAATTGCGGCGAGAAAATCCTAAAGTTATTCTCGAGTCGGCCGTTAACCTCGGGCCTGCAGGCGCTGTCGGGGCGGCCAGGCGGCCTGCCGTAAATGAATCCGGGTATTTATTCTTTTATTTGTGATCCGGCAATTCAATCCGGTCGAATACCGGTAAAACGTTTGCGCATTATCTTGCGAAGCGGATCGGTCATGCAGCCCTTTACGCACGATAGCGAATTCAATGACGCGCGGCGTCTCACCGGCCCGGTCATCGCCGCTCACGGATCGAGCGCGATACCGCCCCTGCAAACCCAGCCGCTCGCGATTGCCATCCGCGCCGATTGCCACATGACGTGCACTACGGTCAGTTTTCGCGCGCCGCCGCGAGCCAATCCTCGACCTGTAGCTCCGAGACCCGCTCAAACTCGCGCATGTTGTGCGTGACAAGCACCAGGCGTCGCGCTCGCGCCTGTCCTGCGATCAATGCATCGTATGGCCCGATCGGTGTTCCCACCGCGGTCAGTTGCGCACGGATTTCACCGGCATGCTGCGCATCTTCCGCATCGAACGACACGACCTCGAACTGAAGCCCCTCGACGCGTGCCAGATTCGCTACCGCTCTCTCACTCTTGTACGCCCCGTAATAGAGTTCATGCGCGACGATCGCGGGAATTCCGAAATCCGCAGGTTGATGTCTACGCAATCGGGCCAGCATGGCCTGTTCGCCTTTCAGAATGGCGATTACCGCATTGGTATCCAGCAGAAACTTCATTCAAACACGTCCAGTCCCGGACGCTCTTGAGCGGCAGGCTCGGTTGCCGCGGCGGCCTCGAAATCGGCGTCAACCGGGCCGATCAACGGTGTCAGCCATGCCCAGTCTTGCGGCACCGGCTCGAGAATGACAGACGCGCCGTGCCGACGAATCCGGACCTCCGTTGTATCGAAGCGGAAATCCTTCGGCAAGCGGACGGCCTGCGATCCACCATGCTTGAAAATCTTGGCAGTCTCCATCTCTCAACCCCATGTATCTACAAAACGTATCTATCTTATCAACTATGGGTTGCGATAACGAGTCACCCGGCCGGCATATTGACCATAACCAGTCGCCTACCGGCAAATTTCCTCGTCCATGACACAAGAAGCTGCCCCCAATATCCGACACCGCGGGCCCCCCATTCATTCCAGACAGGAAACAATCAATCGCCATCCGGCGATTCACCTCGCCGTCCGCGCGTTCTAGACTGTCGGCTCATTCCCCTACCGGACCCACGCAATGACCGACGTCTTGCCGCTGACCACCGACCCCGAATCCGGCCTCCAGTACCGGCTGCGCCCGGCCGCCGGCCACCCGGCGGGCCGCCTGTTGCTGCTGCACGGCGTCGGCGGCAACGAAACCAACCTGCTGAACCTGGCGGACACGATCGATCCGCGCATCGAAATCGCCTTCGTGCGCGGCCCGCTGACGTTCGGCCCCAACCAGCACGCGTGGTTTCCGGTGCGCTTCGGCCCGAACGGCCCGGAAATCGATGCGGCCCGCGCGGAGGCGAGCCGCGTGCAGCTGATCGCGCTGCTGCGTGCGTTGCGCGCCCCGGACGCCGACACCGGCGCCCCCGACTTGCCCGCCGTGATCGCCGGTTTCAGCCAGGGCGGCATCATGAGCGCGAGCGTCGCGCTCACGTCGCCGGCCGACGTGGCCGCATTCGCGGTGCTGTGCGGGCGCATCCTGCCCGAGATCGATCCGCTGATCGCGTCGCGCGATGCATTGAGCCGGCTGCACGCGCTGGTGATGCACGGCCGCTTCGACGACAAGCTGCCGCTCGCGTGGGCCAATACGGCCGACGCGAAGCTGACGGCGCTCGGCGTCGCGCACGACACGCGGCTCTACGACGCCGGCCACGAACTCACGGCGCCGATGGCCGGCGACTTCAGCCGCTGGGTCGGCGCACGCGTCGGATTGAACTGAGCGCACGGCCGGTCGACCCGCCCGTGCGCATCGTCGGACATCGTCAGACGTTGCTGGCCGGATCGGCGATGGCCGGGGCGGCGCTTGCCCGCTCTCGCGCGGCACCGCGCTTCGCGAGCTTCCAGCCGATCACGAGCGCCAGCACGACCAACGGAATCATCCCGACGGTCCACGTGCCGCCCGGGTAATCGAACGCCATCAGCACCAGCACGCTGACGAGAAACCCGAGCGTGAGCCACGACGTGAACGGTGCCCCGGGCATCCGGAACGACACGGGGCTCAGTTCGCCGCGATTGACCGCGCGGCGGAACAGGATCTGGCACATCACGATGAAGCCCCAGGTCGTGATGATCCCGAGCGACGCCATGTTCAGCACGATCTCGAACGCCTGCGCCGGCACGATGTAGTTCAGCGGCACGCCGATCGCGTTAACCGCGACCGTGACGAGGATCCCGCCGTACGGCACGCCGCGCGCGTTCATCCGCGACACGAAGCGCGGCGCCGAGCCGCCCATCGCGAGCGAACGCAGCACGCGCCCGGTCGAATAGAGGCCGGAGTTCAGGCTCGACAGCGCGGCGGTCAGCACCACGACGTTCATCACCGTGCCGACGTACGGCACGCCGAGCTTGCTGAAGAACGTTACGAACGGGCTTTCGTGCGCGCTGTACGCGGTCCACGGCAGCAGCATCGTCAGCAGCACGACCGAGCCCACGTAGAACAGCGCGATGCGCCACATCACGCTGTTGATCGCCTTCGGCAGCACCTTGCGCGCATCGGCGGTCTCGCCCGCCGCGACGCCGACGAGCTCGATGCTCGCATACGCGAACACGACGCCCTGCATGATCAGCACCGCCGGCAGGATGCCGTGCGGAAAGATCCCGCCGTGATCCGCGATCAGGTGCAGCCCCGGCATCTGGCCGGCGACCGGATGGCCGCTCGCGAGAAACACGGCGCCGACCCCGAGGAACAGCGCGAGCGTGCCCACCTTCACGATCGAGAACCAGAACTCCATCTCGCCGAACACCTTCACGCCGATCATGTTCATCACCGACACGATGCCGAGCGCGCCGAGCGCGAACACCCACTGCGGCACGTCCGAGAACGCGGCCCAGTACTTCATGTAGATCGCCACCGCGGTGATGTCGACGATGCCGGTGGTCGCCCAGTTCAGGTAGTACATCCAGCCCGCGACGAACGACGCGCGCTCGCCCATGAACTCCCGCGCGTACGATACGAACGCGCCGCTGGTCGGCCGGTGCATCACGAGCTCGCCGAGCGCGCGCATGATCAGGAATGCGAATACGCCGCACACGAGATACACGACCGCCAGCGCGGGCCCCGCGCTCTGCAGGCGGCCGCCCGCGCCGAGAAAGAGGCCGGTGCCGATCGCACCGCCCATCGCGATCATCTGCACGTGGCGCGGCTTCAATTGTTTCGCATAGCCGGCTTCGTGCGACGCGAACATCGCTTCGCGATCGGCATGACGGGGATCCGCGCCGCCGGCCGTGTCGGCCGGGCGCTCGCTGACGTGCTTCATGGTGTGTCTCCGTTTCTTGATGTGTGGCGCCCGTCGACGGGGCGCTGCGGTAACGGGCGCGCGCGGGCCGCCGGCGGCATGCGCCGGCGCCGCGCGGCCGGAATCAGTACGCGCGCGGACGGATCAGCGCTTCGGGCTGCAGCGCTTCGTCCAGTTGCGCGGCGGTCATCAGCTCGCGATCGAGCACGACTTCGCGGATCGACTTGCCGCTCGCGTGCGCCTCGGCGGCCACGGCGGTCGCGCGCTTGTAGCCGATGTACGGGTTCAGCGCGGTCGCGAGCGCAACCGACCGCTCCATCGTGTCGCGCAGCCGCTCGGGGTTCGCGGTGATCCCGCTCACGCAGCGGCCCGCGAGCGTCGTGCAGGCGGCCGTCAGGTGGCTGAAGCTGCGGAACAGCGCGCTCGCGATCACCGGCTCGAACGCGTTGAGCTGAAGCTGGCCGGCTTCGGCGGCAAACGTCACCGTCAGGTCGTTGCCGAACACCTCGAACGCGACCTGGTTCACGACCTCCGGAATCACCGGGTTCACCTTGCCCGGCATGATCGACGAGCCGGCCTGCACCGGCGGCAGGTTGATCTCGCCGAACCCGGCGCGCGGGCCGCTCGACAGCAGCCGCAGGTCGTTGCAGATTTTCGACAGCTTGACGGCGATGCGCTTGAGCACGCCGGAAATCTGCACGAACGCGCCGCAGTCCTGCGTCGCTTCGATCAGGTTCGGCGCGGTGCTCAGGTCCAGGCCGGTGATGCGTCGCAGCGCGGCCAGCGCCTTCTCCGCGTACTGCGGATGCGCGGTGATGCCGGTGCCGATCGCGGTCGCGCCGAGATTGATCTCGCGCATCAGCCAGCCGGCTTCCTGCAGGCGCGCGATGTCTTCCGTCACCATTACCGCGTAGGTCGAGAACTCCTGGCCGAGCGTCATCGGCACGGCGTCCTGCAACTGCGTGCGGCCGAGCTTCAGGAGGCCCGAGAACGCGTCGGCCTTCTCCGCGAACGCATCGCGCAGGCGCGCCATCGCCTCGAGCAGATGCTCGACCGCGAAGCAGGTCGCGATCCGGATCGCGGTCGGATAGACGTCGTTGGTGCTCTGCGCGAGATTGACGTGCTCGTTGGGATGCAGGTATTCGTACTGGCCGCGGGCATGCCCCATGATTTCGAGCGCGCGGTTGCAGATCACCTCGTTCGCGTTCATGTTGGTCGACGTGCCGGCGCCGCCCTGGATGATGTCGACCACGAACTGGTCATGCAGCCGGCCTTCGCGGATCTCGACGCACGCCGCGGTGATCGCGTCGCGATACGCGGCCGGCAGGAGTCCGAGCTCGCAGTTCGCATCGGCGGCGGCTTCCTTCACGGCCGCGAGCGCCATGACGAGGTACGGCAGCGACGCGATCGTGCGCCCCGAAATGTCGAAGTTCTCTTTGGCGCGCAGCGTGTGGACGCCGTAGTACACCTCATTCGGAATGCTTCGTTTCCCTAAAAGATCCGCTTCGACGCGGAAGCCGTTTGCCGTCATGGTGTCCCCTCCAGAATTGTCCCGTGCCGCCATCGGAAACCGGCTGCGCTCGCCGCTTCCCGGGACGACGGGATCGCATTCTATGCCTTTGCATAAAGAAGCTCGATTCTGTATTATCGAAAGCGGTTTTGCGTGGGATGCAACAACGAGAGACGAATGAAAACGATGGCGAGAGACACCGGCCTCGATCACCTGGGCGCGATGCGCGCGTTCGTGCGTGTCGTCGAAATGGGGAGCTTTTCCGCGGTCGCGAAGGAGATGCACGTGTCGACGTCCACCGTCGCGCGCAAGATCACGGCGATCGAGGACGCGCTCGGCGTCGCGCTGCTACATCGCTCGACGCACAGCGTGACACTGACCGAGGCCGGCCACATCTACCTGGAACGCGCGGTCACGCTGATCGCCGATCTCGACGACACGCTGCGCGTCGTCGCCGAGCTCAATGCGCAGCCGAGCGGCCCGCTGAAGCTCACCGCCCCGGTCGCGTTCGGCCGCCGCCATCTCGCGCCGCTGATCGCGCCGTTTCTCGCGCGTTACCCGACGATCCAGCTCGACGTGCGGCTCACCGACAACCACAACGACCTCGTCGCGGGTGGTTACGATCTCGACATCCACGAAGGCGAGAACTATCTGGACAACCTGGTCGTCCACCGTCTGTCGCGCAACGACAGCATCCTGTGCGCGACGCCCGGCTATCTCGACCGCTGCGGGCGGCCCGCGACGCCCGACGACCTGCTGCATCACAACTGCCTGCGCTACGTGCATCCCGAAGGCGATCCGCGCTGGGAACTCGTGCGCGGCGACGCGCGGCACAGCGTGCTGCCGGCCGGCAATCTCGTCACCGATCATTCGGAGCTGCTGCTGGAGGCGACCTGCGCGGGGCTCGGCATCGCCGAGTTCGAGATCTGGCTGGTGCGCGACCTGCTGGCGAGCGGCCGGCTCGAAGCCGTGCTGCCGCGCTATCGGCTGCACAACAAGCTGACGGGCGAGCACATCTATATCGCGTATCTGGCGAACCGGCGCAGCTCGGCGAAGCTGCGCGTGCTGAAGGACTTTCTCGCGGACCATCTCGCGCACATCGGCGAGCTGTCGGAGGTCGAACTCATGAAGATTCGCGACGCAGGCGCGTAGCGGCCGCGCCGGTCAGCAGGCAGGCATCGAGGCCGCACGCATCGCCCGCATGCGGCATCGACGTGTCGAAGCGTGACCTACCTTCAGGCAGGCTGCAATTCGAACGGGAACGTCGCGTGCCCGATCTCGACACCCTGCGTGTTCAGCATCCGCGGCCGGTGGAATGCGGCGAGCCGCGCGCGCTGCGCGTCCGTGCCGATCCGCAGCCGTTCGAGCAGTTCGCTGACCATCATGTACAGCACGTCGATGTTGCCGTCCCCGATCTTCACCGAGATGCCGAGCGCGCCGTCGGCGCCCAGTTCCCGCGTGCGCGCCGATGCGCGTACGCCAATCCCGTAACACGCATCCGCGCCGAGCTTGCCGACGACCTGCCCTTCGAATGCGTCCATCAGCACCGTGCAGTAGCGCCCTTCGCCGGCGACCAGCTCCGGATGGGCCGTCATCGCATGATGAATGCGCGCCAGCGCGCGCACGCGATCGGTCGTCGCCGCGCCGCGGGCTTCCAGCGTATCCGCGCCGTCGGCCACCGAGGCGTAAAGGCGCGCGAGGCGGTCGAGCGGGAACGCCGGCGTCGGCAGGTTGCAGCCGTCGATCGCCCAGTCGACCTCGTCGTCGCGCAGGCCGCACGCGTTGGCGACCACCTGCTTCACGCGCACCTGCATCGGATGCTCCGGCAGATGGTAGTCGGCGATCGCGGCGCCGATCGCCCGCGCGCCGGCCAGCATCCCGACATGCTTGCCCGAGCAGTTGCTGCAGATGCCGGTCGGCGTGTAGTCGCGCTTGATCCACGACCGGTACACCGCGTCCGACAGCGGCGCATGGCCGCCGCAGCGCAGATCCGACTCGTGCGCGTCGACCTTCGCCAGCATCGCCCGCGTGCGCGCGATGTGCTGCTCCTCGCTGCTGTGCGACGCGCACATCAACGCGATGTCCGCGTCGTCGAAACCGAACCGCTCCGGCGCGCCCGTCTCGATCACGGACAGCGCCTGGGCCGGCTTCGCCGCCGAGCGCGCGAGCGTCGTCCGGAACGGATCGCCGAGCCTGAACAGCAGCTTGCCGCCGGCGTCCACCACCGCCACATCGGCGACGTGCGTGTTCTCGATCGCATTGCCGCGGTACGTGACGACCGCTGCGCGTTGGGTGTCCATCTTGTGCTGTCTCCTTCGTCGGGCCTGATTGCCGGGGCCCGTGCAACCGGTGCGGCAGTGTATCGATTCGCCGCCGGGTTGCGCCGCTCGGCCGATGGAAAGTGGTGTTGCGCCGGATGCAAAGCCGGCGCAACGATGCCAAACTTTTTCCCAGATGCAAACGCCTATCTCGACGGCCGCAATCCCTTTTCCACCAAGGCTTCCAGCCGTCCCGCAGCTTCGCTGCATGGAATTTTTCCCTGGATGCGATTTTCCTGTGCTCTATGCCCGGACACAAGGATATTCCCACGCCGTTTTGCAATATATGACCACTTGCCCCGCCGGGGCGCTGTCTCAAATAACAAGGGCCGCTCAGCGGCCCTTGTTCGTCATGGTTAAACTGTTAGCCTTTTCTTCGCCGCTTCGGAAGTTCATCTTCGTCCGAGGCGAGTTGTACCAGAATGTCCTTTGGTACCTTTGGATTGCACGCAATCCTGCGATAGGAATGTCCCAGCTCGCCTGAAACCCCGGGCCCAGAAACCACAATGGCCGCTCACGAGCGGCCCTTCGTTCGATCAGCTATCCGCCAGCTTTACCTTTTCTTGATTGATCGCAATCACGTCAACGTGGTTTTCATATGAGAAGTTAGCTATTGAATCCTGAAGGTGCACGTGCTCAGCTTCATTGACGTCCATCTCGTAAGCTGCATTGATCAGAAAAATTCCGAGCGCCCGGATAACTTCCGCTCTCGCAAGAATTGATATCTCGTCTAGCTTCAACGATTTATCGCTCCCCTCAAGCGTTCCAAAAATTTTCACATCACCAAGTTCGGTCATAGATTAAATCCTTTATCGCGCAAATAGTCCTTCTCTGTTCGCGTAAGCCCCGAAACATCCCCTCGTGACCCGTGACTTCGAGTGCCGTCCTTGTTCACAACAACCTCTTGTTTTCGGGACTTACATTGGCAATGAGCGTGAACTTGCTGGTTCGTGTTTTCCACATGCGGTGGATCAATTCTTATCCGGCCGTTGCCAACAGTAGCCCACTGCCCCGACCGAGCCAACCCGAGCGGGTCGATCCACTCTATCGGGTTCGGCGCGTATTGATAAACGTTCAGGCCACCCGCCAGCCCGATCGGATCCTTGCTAACAAACCGCCCACTCCCCGGATCGTAATACCGATACCGGTTGTAATGCAGCCCCGTCTCTTCATCGTGATACTGCCCCTGAAACCGGATCGCGTTACCCGCCTCGTTCCGCTCCGGCGTCTCCCGCCACACCGTCTTCTCACCGCCCCACGCCCGATACCGACCTAGCCACACCACCTTCCCCGCGTCATCCAGCAGTTCCTGCGGCGTCCCCAAATGATCGTTCTGGTAGAACAGCGTCGCATGCCGCGTCTTCGCCGGCACCTGCACGAACCGACCGTCCGTGCCCGTTGCAATGAACGCCGCCTCCACCAGCGTCTCGTCCAGCCGTGCCAGCGGCACGAACGTGCCCGGCTCGTGCAGGTACAGCGACGCACCCCGCCATTGCCGCCGCTCGCCGAACGTATGGACCCGCTGCGCCACCGGCACCGAGTACGCATCGTCCGGATCCTCACGTACCACCTGCGGTGCGCGATGTGCGAGCGGATCGCGCTCGCCCCACTGCGGCGGCGGGACGTGGAAGCGCTCCTCCATCAACAGCACGTCGCCGTCCCACGTGAACACCGTTCGATCGATGCTGCCGTTCTTGCTCGCCACTTCCTTCAACCGGCGACGGCCGAATGCGTCATAGGTGAAGCTCACGCGCAACTCCGGGCGCACCGTGCCCGGTATCGACGTCACGCCGCTTTGCGTCCGCTCGATCCGGTCAACCTCATCCGCCGCCGGCGGCTTCGCGTAACGATCGGCCCGTTTGAGCCGGTTCGCGGCATCGTACTCGTACAGCCACGTCACCCCGCCCGGCTCCGTCTTGCGCACCAGATTGCCATGCGCGTCGTGCTCGTAGCGCGCGCGGTTCAGTTCCTTCAGTACATTGCCGATGCACTTCGGCAGTGACCGCTCCCAACTGGTCAGCACGTTGAACTCTTCAGCCACCCGCAAGCGCCTCGCGAGTTGCTCGTCCGGCAATCGTTCGCCCGGATGGGCATCCCACCACGCGCGATCCTGCGCCATCTGCCGCTGCATCCGCGCCGAGACAGACTCGATCGTTTCCTCGCTCGGGCGCGGCGGGATCTTGTCCGGGTCCACCGGATTGCCCGCCGGATCGAACGCAAACACTTCCTTCAAATCCAGCGTCGTCGCCTTCAGCAAACGCCCGGTCGGATCGTACGTGTAATCCGTGACGCCGCGCGTGCGGTCGTCGATGCGTGTCAAGTGGCCCGCCGCGTCGTAGCGCAGCTCGCGCCCGGCGATCCAGTCTTTCGGTAATGTCCTTTGTACGTCGTGACGCACGATCATCCGTTTCAGCCGGCCGAGCGGATCGTATTCGCGCCGCTGCTCGAAATGCCGATATTGACGGCGGGTCTCGCGATGCAGCGCGTCACGCTCGAAATCCACGAGGGGTTGTCCGTC